>DATJPT010000006.1:300000-412972 GCA_035506275.1 Bacteroidota bacterium | reverse complement strand
GGGATAACAGGCTGATCTTGCCCAAGAGTTCATATCGACGGCAAGGTTTGGCACCTCGATGTCGGTTCATCGCATCCTGGGGCTGGAGAAGGTCCCAAGGGTTTGGCTGTTCGCCAATTAAAGCGGTACGTGAACTGGGTTCAGAACGTCGTGAGACAGTTCGGTCCCTATCCTATGTGGGCGCAGGAAGCTTGAGAGGTGTCGTTCTTAGTACGAGAGGACCGGAATGAACGGACCGACGGTGTATCTGTTGTCACGCCAGTGGCATAGCAGAGTAGCCATGTCCGGATGGGATAAGCACTGAAAGCATCTAAGTGCGAAACCCGCCTCAAGATTAGGCTTCCCGGGCGTAAGCCCCTAAAGACTCCAAGGAGATGACTTGGTTGATAGGCTACAGATATAAATGCCGTAAGGCATGAGTCGAGTAGTACTAATAAGTCGTGCGGCTTGCCAATATTTTTTATTGTCCACACAATGTGTGCATCAATAAACTTAATTGGAAAGTGCGCTGAGAAATATCATCAAACATGCTTCGGTTTCGTTCCGCTCGTCAGAGCGGATTCTTCTCGATTGCAAATTTTAAATTCAGGTGTCTATGTCGCGGGTGTTACACCTCTTCCCATTCCGAACAGAGAAGTTAAGCCCCGCTGAGCCGATGGTACTATACGGGTAACTGTATGGGAGAGTAGGTCGATGCCTGATTTATTTTTCAATGCCCCGTGTCAAAAGCACGGGGCATTTTTGTTTTTTGCATGCGACTCTCATCTTTGCCGCCGGCTTTTGATTTCGTAACCAAGAGGGCACCTACGGTACACGTGAGCTGCAACATACCGCCTCGAAGGCCCTATTTTTCCTCTTGGAAAAATCATTCTGAAGTTTTATCTTACATTGGCTTATAATATTGTGCTTTCACCGAATCCCGAAATAATGAAAAACCTTAAAAGATCAGAGAAATGCTCGTTTCTGCTTCTGGCCGGGGTAGCTATATTCTTTTTCCTGATTCTTCCGGCTCGTCTAGTCTCTCAAACGAGAGCGGAAGCCGAACAGGCATTGCAAACCATGACGCCGGATGAAATCAACCAAAAGCTAAAAGACCTTGGAATAACGAGGGATGAGGCAATCCAGCGCGCCAAAGCGTTGAATATCAATCTCGATGATTATCTTTCACGGATCCCGACGCCTGCCACAGTAGCTCCCAGCTCCTTGCAGCAAGATACCACAGGGTCGTTCGCTCCCGCGAGAAGAAGAGCAGAGGTTCTGGTTGCAAAAAAGGAGCTTGTCGTGCCGGGCTTCGAAAGACGGACAGGCACTGAGAGGCTTCAGCCCTTCGGCTATGATATCTTTCAATACGCCCCTTCCTCATTTGAACCCGTCATCAATGTTTCGACGCCGCAGTCGTACGTCCTTGGACCCGGCGACCAGATTATCATTTCTGTTTGGGGGGAGACCAGGCTCAATTTGCAGCTGACTGTCAATCGCGACGGGAATATCCTTGTACCTGATGTTGGACCAGTATCGGCGAACGGTGTATCGGTGCAGCAGTTCCGCGAAAAATTGCTCCATCGGATGTCGGAGGTTTACTCAGGTCTGAAAAATGGGAGCGAAGGCGCTAACACCTTTCTCGATGTGTCGATCGGAAGACTAAGGACCATTCAAGTCTACGTGATGGGAGAAGTGGTGCAGCCGGGAGGCTATTCTCTTTCGTCAATGTCTACGGCATTCCATGCGCTTTATGTCTCCGGCGGCCCGACAGTAAACGGAACAATGCGCGATGTCCAAGTAATACGGGACGGGAAGGCTATCGCCTCCGTTGATATGTACAATTATGTACTCAGAGGGGACAAATCAAAAGATATCAGGCTTCAGGATGACGACATCGTGTTTGTCAAGCCCGCCGCGAAGCGCGTTGCGTTGATGGGCGAAGTCACGCACCCCGCAATTTTTGAAATGAGGGATAAGGAATCGCTTGGAAATCTCATCGCGATGGCGGGCGGCCTTCGCTTTGATGCGTACTTTAACCGCGTTCACGTTGAACGGATCATCCCCTTCGAACAACGGCACTTATATGAACGCAACATCCTCGACCTTGACCTTGCCTTTGGTTCGCTGGCAGATTTGCAGAAGAGTTCGAGCGCACTTGAAGACGGAGACGTCGTTACGATTTTCAAAGTAGCAAACCTGGCGGAGAACCGTGTTTCGATTACCGGCACTGTAAACAAGCCGGGCAATTTTCAGCTGTGGGCCGGCATGCGGATAAAAGACCTGATCTACGAGGCGGACAGCCTCCAACGCAATTCGTTCGCGGAGCGTGCCTCGCTGTTCCGGATGCTCCCCGACTCGCAGCGAAAGATAATCTCGTTCAATCCCCGGCTCGCTCTCGCCGCCGACAGTGAAAACAACATCGAGCTTCAGAACGAGGACAGCCTCGTGGTCTATAAGGAGACTCAGTTCTATCCCCGCGACTCGGTGACGATTGCTGGGGGAGTCCGGAACCCCGGAAAATATCCCCGCCGCGACAACATGTCCGTTTCCGATCTCTTGCTCATCGCGGGTGGATTGAAAGAAGATGCACAGACGTTCGGGATTCAAGTCTCGCGCCTTGATACGGCGATAGTCGGCACATACAGCAAAGTGATCATCGTCGACTTGCCGAAAGACTATTGGAATACCCCTGAAGCGAAGAATTTCTATCTCAAGGATAAAGACATCGTTTCCGTTCCTATCAACCCCCGATTCTCGGAGCAAAAAGTTGTTCATCTCTCGGGGTATGCTCTTTATCCTGGAACCTATGCCCTGCGGTACGAGGGCGAGAGGCTCTCGGAAATACTCAAGAGGGCCGGCGGGCTCAGGGCAGGGGCGTACCTCAACGGTTCCGTCCTGTTGAGAAAAGCGCGAAATGCGACGGCGCTCTTTTCGAACCTTTCGACGGATACCGCAGGTGTCAAAATAAACAATTTCGATCTCGTTCCGATAGATTTTAACAATGCCGTCACCGACACCGCGTCGCGTGACAACGTTGTGATGGATCCGGACGATTCTGTTCACATCGCATTCCTCGAGGATGTTGTGTACGTTCGCGGCGAAGTTTTTGTGCCCACTCCGATTCTGTACAAGAAGGGAGCTAGTGAGAGCTATTATATAGACCAGGCCGGCGGGTTCAAAGATGATGCCGACAAAGGCAAAGTCGCGGTATTTCTTCCGGGAGGGAAGAAATGGGAACCGGGTTTCTTTGTCTTCCCCAGCCCTGAAATTCTGCCGGGAAGCCTGGTGTATGTCCCCAGGAAGATTGAGACCGAAGATAAGACGTTGTCGATCTTGGCTGCCTGGGGGACGGTCATGGCAAGCTTGGCAGCCATAACAATTGCGATCGTGCAGGTGACCAAGTAATCGTCCGCACGAGTCGCGCACCGGTAGTATAAAAGAGAATAGGGCTGCATTGCATGGAAGAAAATACTCCTTTGGAATCCGCAGACTCCAGGCATGAGTTCAAATATGAAGAAACGCTCTCCGTCCTCTGGGCATCCCGCGGGCTGATCGGCAAAATAACCGGTTCAGTGACGGCAGCGGCCATAGTTGTCAGCTTCCTCCTTCCCCCCTATTTCTCATCGACCGTTGTCATCTTGCCCGAAGCGAGCCAGAGCAAGCTCGCGGCACTCGGCGGACTCTCCGACCTTGCATCGCTGGCGGGGGTCAATGTCGGCGCGGAAGCGTCACCAACGAAGCTCTATCCGGTCATAGTGAAAAGCGAAGCGGTCCTCAAGAACGTAATCTATAGGAAGTACCAGACGAAGGCGTTCCCCGATTCGGTCAACCTCGTTCAGCTATGGGATGGAAGCGAGGGAGACCCGCGATTGGCCTATGAATCAGTGTTGAGAGAATTGCGTGACGAGCTGGATGTCTCGCTTGATTCGAAGACGAACGTTCTTACTGTCTCGCTATTCACGAAAGAGCCGCAGCTCTCTGCCGACATTGTGAACGCGATTGCCCATGAACTAGATGTGTTCAGCCGGACCAAACGAACGACCAATGCTTCGGCACAGCGAAAATGGATCGAGGGGAGGTTGATGGAAGTGAAGGCAGACCTTGAGAGATCTGAAAATGCATTGAAAGATTTCCGCGAGACTAACAGAAGAGTTTCCGATTCCCCCGAGTTGTTGCTCGAACAAGGGCGATTTATCCGCGAAGTGGAAATCAACTCGGCATTGTTCACGGAATTGAAAAAACAATTCGAAGTCGCCAAAATTGAAGAAATAAAGAACGTTCCGATCGTGAACATTATGGATGCCGGACGACCGGCCGCAAAGAATGAAAAGCCCAAGAAAACGGTCATCACCATTGTCTTTTTTGTGCTGTCTTTGTTTGGCGGAATCGGATTTGCCTTTGCAAGAGTAAAGTATGCAGATACGGTCGCTGTGATCCGAAACTTTCTGACCTTGAAACTGCCGTACAAAGCCAAAACATTTACACGAATTTGAACCGACTGAAACCGGCATACCCAGCCAGATAAAAGAGTCTTTGGGATCACGGTGATTATCGCGCAGCAAACGCTGTCTTCGCAGGACAGGATGCCGTAAAAAGCTTATGGTTCACAAATCTGAAGCCTTTAAGATCGAAAGGGTCTTGGAGGCTTTGCGATTAAGGACGGTGTCCGGAAGATGCTTGGGTTGACTGTGATAAGCGCGCCTGACAAATTTTTCTTCTTTGGTAGCTGACTAATGACCGCGGAGGCCCCGGGCCGATCATGGACCCCGGTACGGTTCGTACACGGCATCGTGCTCTAAGGATCAACCAGGATCTACTCTACTGAAAAAGTTTTCCATCATATCGAATACCTTTTGGAATTTCCTGGGACAGATGCTTCCCATGCTTGCCGCGTTCTTTTGCATCCCCACCTTATTGCGCCAATTAGGTCAGGAACGATTCGGATTGCTGACCATCATTTGGGTCGTTGCAGGATATTTCAGCATCTTTGATTTCGGCCTTGGAAAGGCCCTTTCGAAATACATCGCTGAATACAATACAGACAAGGAAAAAAGGAAAGAAATACCTGGGCTGGTCTGGACCGCGTTCATCATCATGCTTGCGTTTACCGTGGTTGCATGCGCAGTTTTTGTGGCGGCAATACCGTACACCGTCAATTCGGTTTTATCAATTTCCCCGTCGCTCCATACAGAAGTTCTCGAAACATTCTACCTGGTCGTACTGACGCTCCCGATGATAATTTTTCTTTCCGCTTTGCGCAGCATCCTTGAAGTGTACGGGAGTTTTCGAGACTCGAACTATGTGCGGACATTCATGGGCATATCAATGTTCGTTGGGCCGGTGTTAATGCTCGGGTATACAAAGAGTTTGGTCGGGACGATCGTCATTATTTTTCTCATTCGCCTCATCGGTACAGCGTGGTATATCTATTACTGTTTAAAATTGATACCAGATCTAAAGAAAGGCGTTGAATTTTCAAAGAACAAGATCGCAACGCTGGTCAATTTCGGTGGCTGGGTCGCAGTCGCCAACATCATCAATCCGGTCATGATAAGCGGAGACAGGTTTCTCATCAGCGGCGTTTTTTCTGCATCGCTCATCGCTCTCTATACGACCCCTTCGGAAATGATCACAAAATTGTGGATCGTCCCCGCGTCGGTCATAGGTGTGCTATTCCCGATTTTCGTATCATCCTCGATCTTGGATATTCTTCAAACCAAGCGTCTTTACCTGATCAGTCTTCGATTTTTAAGCCTCATGCTGTTCCCGGTCATTGTCGGGGTGATCTTTTTTGCCCCACAGATTTTATCGTTATGGCTTGGGAGCGAGTTTGCCGTCAAAAGCTTCTCTATTCTTCAAATACTGTCCATTGGAGTGTTCTTCTTCGGCGTTCAGCACATCCCCGTAGAATTAATCAGCAGCCTTAACCGGCCGTCCGTAACGGCAAAAATCAGGCTGGTGGAATTGCCGGTCTATTTTGTTGTGTTATGGTTCGTCATTCATCATTACGGCATGACCGGTGTGGCCTGGGTATGGACGATCAGAATTCTTGTCGATCTGGTCTTTCTGTCGAGTGCTTCTTTTTATCTGCTGCGCTGCTCATTCAAAGAGCAATTCTCGTTCATCTTCCTCATGGCATTCATGTTTGGTGTATTTATCCTCGGTATGGCCGAGAAACAGTTTATGTATCAAATGATAATGTTTTGTTTTGTCGTTGCCGGTTTTGCGATTTTCCTGGTGAAAGGGCTGAACGCCGCAGAGAAAGCCCTGCTGAAGAGTTATTTTGAGAGACTCGTTTTACGGCGGAGTGAAGCGTTCGTGCCTAAGTAGGCAGCCACCAGGGTTGTTGAGGAGGACAGACGGTGCATGATAGCCCAGATTTTGAGATTCCCGCCGGAATGTATGCGTGACCTCCAGTAGAGAAATTGCGGTGAGTAGAAAGTTGTGAGATACGTGAACCCCAATATGCAAAGATCTAACGTAGGCCGAGATGCTTGAAGATT
The DNA here is from genome assembly GCA_035506275.1 of Bacteroidota bacterium. Classification (NCBI taxonomy): domain Bacteria; kingdom Pseudomonadati; phylum Bacteroidota; species Bacteroidota bacterium. The sequence goes on along the minus strand of DATJPT010000006.1, from coordinate 406,487 downwards.
TTCTTGGATGGAGCATAGTCATTGTCGTAGCGGCTTCTCTGGTCGCCTGGGCCGTACTTCAGCGGTGGCATCCGTACAGGGATATGTTCTTTATTGTTTTTTTGGTCCAGGGATTCATCTATCTCTATTTTTCTCCCGTCATTCGGTTCAGTCAGTTCTCTCTCGATCAAAAGTACAGCTACATCGTTTTGTTCCTTGAAATATTCATTTGTTTCATAATCCCGTTCATCGTGATTTATCAGCGGAGAACAAAGAGAATTGCGATACGTCCGTTGAAGGAAGAGCTGGCACCGGTAAACACATACGTTGTTCTCTATTCTCTTGCCGCGATTCTGTTGACCGGCGGTTTTTTGGAAGTCGCGATCGCAGAGAATCTGCTTTTTAAGCGTCTGGGTCCTATGCTGCCGGTAGCCATAGCAAGCCTGTCATTCCTGGAATTCTTTGTATATCGCGGTTTCAGCGAGTGGAGTTTGTTCCTTTTCCTGCTCCTGCTCGCGATCGCTCAGTGTGAGTTGCCGCGAAAGTTGCGGGGGCTTGTGTATATAAGCATGTCGCTTACGGGAATTACTTATTTTGCGTATGCTCTTATCAACTCCCGGATCGCTTCCGTATTGGGGATTTGCGCCGTGGTGATCACTTACTTGCTTTTCACCGGTAAAAAGATAAAGAACGCCGCTAAGTTGGCGAAAGTCCTCGCGGTGATCTTTATTGTGTCTGCCTATAGCCTTAAAGTTGTACAGAATGTCAGAGACAACATACTCTATGACGGACTGACGTTCAGTTATTTGGATCCTTTCTATAAGGGCGAAGACAAAAATAGAAATGGCTATGAGTTTTGGTGGAGGCTGGACGGAGTAGAGCTTTTGGCGGAGATGACTCCTGCGGCAATGACCAAGGGATTCGCGTGGGGTGAGGCATGGATCAAGCCAATAGAGATCGTGTACCTCCCCCTGTTCGACCGGCATAAAAGCGATGAGATCAAAGCGAATTTTGAGGATACTGCCGAAACATATTTTCTTGAACACTATACGACCATTGACAACGAAACGATGGACGTGAATTCCACGCCGATTACTGATTGGTATGGGAATTTCTTCCTCATGGGATTTGCAGCGTGCGCCGTTGTGATCGGTTATGGGTTTGGATTCGTTGTCAAATCCTTGTCGTCAAACCGCGCTCCGTTTGTATTTTGTTTCGCCTTGTTCGTGCTTACACGCTTCATGTCTTTTGAGACCGAATTCATTACCTTTGTTGCGCTTCTCGTAAAGACGCTCCCTCTCTTTCTCTTGCTGTATCTTTTTCCGCCGTTTCACAAGAAGGCGGAAGATGCGGGGCTGTCGCACGACCTTGCACCGCAATCACAAAGTGCTTAGCACGGAGAACTTAAAATATAGCATCGGGATGCTCGCCTGCAGCTCCGATACGCGGTGTATGAATGCGTTACCGTTCGCCCCAGATGATGCAGCGGTGTGCGTCAGCGGAGGGGCGGCTGTTGAGCCCGCAGCTCATCGGGAGCCAAAAAAGTGAAAACTTATCGTCCGTCAAATATTGCAGTACTTATGACACAGGGCATCGGGGACGTCGTCTGTTCCACGGTCATCATTGCTGGATTGCGGCGAGCGTATCCAGGCTGCTCGATTACCGGGATCCTGAAGAGCGAAACCGAGGCGCGGATTTTCGGCGGGGAAACAGTCCTCGACGGCACGATCTTTTTTGACCCGAACAGGCCGCAAAACCTCGCTCAAAAGATTCAATTTGTCTGGAAGATAATCCGATCGCGTTTCGATCTGTTTATCGTTCCGACAGATCTTGATGCCATAAAATCGCCTTTCCTGGCCTTGATCTCAGGAGCTTCGCGCCGGGTGGGAGAGCGTTCCACCCTGGCGAGCAGATTGTACAGCCGAACCGTACCTCGGGAGGTCACGGAACATAAAGTATTGAGCAACCGCCGGATTGCTGAAGCAGCTGGGGGAGAGAAGGAAATGAGGCCGAGCGTCTATTTTTCCGATGACGACCGGGATTTCGTTCAGACCTTTTTCAGGGAACACGGAGTGGTACAACGCAGAGGGCCGATAGTGATAATCCATCCGGGATCTGGTCCGGTCGAAAAGCACAAGAGATGGAATCGCGATGGGTTCGCTCTTGCGGCAGACCGCCTCATATCCGAGAACAACGCAACGGTCATTCTTGTCGGAGGCAAAGATGAAGCCGTACTGTGTGACGAGATCGTTGGGAAAATTCCCGGAGGGGCAATATCGGTCGCCGGCAAATTTGAATTGAGGCAGACCGCGGCGCTCTTCCACGCTGCCACGGTTGCGTTGGGATCGGACAGCGGAATGATGCACGTTGCGGCCGCCGCCGGTGCGCCTACCGTAGTTATTTTTGGACCGACGGATCCCGCAAGGACAGCGCCCTTTCATGCCTCAAAGATCCTGTGGAAGAAAATACACTGCAGCCCCTGTTATCCGGCTCTGCCGCTGGGATGCGGGAATACCGTGTGCCTCGAGGGAATCACCGCTGACGAAGTCGTTGAAGCAGTCCGGACAGTTATGTCCGCATCCCTACAGCGATTGGCGGGAAGTTGAAAAAATCAGGAAGACAACGTTACCCCTAAAACATAGAGAACGATATGTGCGGTATTGTAGGCAGTGTCAGCAGGAATTTCCATTTTACCGAAAAGCATGTAGACATCCTGTCTCATCGCGGCCCCGACGATTCCGGATATTTCCTTGATAACGATGTGATGCTTGGTCATCGACGGTTGTCGATCATTGATACCAGCGCGAACGGACATCAGCCGATGTTTTCCCGCGATGGCAGGATCGCCCTCATATTCAACGGAGAGATCTATAATTATCAGGCCATCAAAAAGGAATTGATTTCAAAAGGGTATGTGTTCAGATCTCATTCTGACAGTGAAGTCCTGATCTATGGGTACATGGAATACGGGAGGACGCTCGTCAATCACCTGAACGGGATCTTTGCGTTTGCGATTTATGACAAAAATGCCGGAACGGTTTTCATCGCCAGAGATCAGCTTGGCGTCAAACCCCTGTACTACTACAACCGGGAAAATATCTTTGCGTTTGCGTCGGAACTGAAGATCTTTAAGGCGATCCCCGGGTTTGATAGGAGTCTTGACGTTCATGCGCTCAGTTATTACCTGCAGGCTCTCTACGGTCCCGGAGAGGTCACTCCGTTCCAGCACGTCAAAAAGCTTCTGCCCGGCCATTATTTGATCTATGACGTGCACAGGCACACCCTTGCGGTGACCCGTTATTATGATGTTTCGTTTCACGTTGAACAGGATACCGTCAGCGAAAAGGAATGGATTGATCGGCTTGACAGTGCGCTGCAGAAGGCAGTCGAGCGGCAACTCATGAGCGACGTACCGTTGGGATACTTTTTGTCGGGCGGCCTGGATTCAAGCCTGGTTGTCGCTATGGCCAAGAAGTTGCTGCCTCAAAGCAGCCTGACATGTTTCACGATCGCAACGGGACCCGAGATGAAAAAGGAGGGTTTTGCTGACGATGAATACTATGCACAAATAGTGGCGAAAGCTCTCGGCGTAAAACTCGAAATCATCCCGGCGCATGTTGACATGCTGGCACAATTTGACAAGATGATCTGGCACCTGGACGAACCGCAGGCCGACCCTGCTCCGATCAGTGTGAATAACATCTGCGACGGTGCGGTACAAAAGGGGATAAAGGTCTTGCTGAGCGGCGCGGGGGGCGATGACGTTTTTACAGGGTATCGCCGGCATCAGGCATTGAACCTGGAAAAATACATCGCAATGATCCCTGGTTTTGCCGCCCGACAGATCCAATCGGCCGCCAAACGCTTGAACAGTTCAAGCCCTCTTGGCAGGCGGATCCAGAAGATTGCCCACGACATTTCCTTGACCAAAGACGAGCGCCTTGCCGGGTATTTCATGTGGCTTGATGACCGAAACATCACATCGTTATATCGAGAAGAACAGAGGGCAGAACTATTGCGGAGGAAAATGCCTAGAGAATACTGGATGGATCTGCTGCGCAGTTTGCCCGCTTCCACCGACGACATCAACAAAATGCTCTATTTAGAGTTGAGGACATTTTTGCCCGATCACAACCTCAATTACTTCGATAAAATGGGCATGGCTTCGAGCGTTGAAATTCGCGTACCTTTCTTAGATATGGAGCTCATCGACCTCGCCGGCAAGATGCCGCCGCATCTGAAGATGGGAGGAAATGTGACAAAATACTTATTACGCAAAGTGGGAGAGAGGTATCTGCCGAAAGAAGTTGTCTATCGGCCTAAGACCGGTTTCGGGGCGCCTGTCCGCCAATGGATCAAGAGCAGCATGAAGCCAATGATCGCCGAGAGATTGTCCGGAGCTTCACTTGATAGATCGGGAATTTTTGACAGCAAGAACGTTCAGCATTTAATACGGCTGAATCTGGAAGGAAAGGTCGACGCAGCGTACACCATTTGGGCATTGCTCTCTATCGACAGTTGGATGACACAGTTTCGTGATACTTAAGGCCGTCGAAAGTCCACTCGTCATAGCACGGGCATTCAACGCGATTATTCTCCGATGAAATAGTTCATTGAAGAGCTACGATTAGGCGATCTTCTTTACGATTAGGTTTCTGCGCCCAACGTGAGCAAAGGAGAGGCCTTAGTTCAAATTCGATGATTTTGGAGAGAAGCAATGATTCCCTCTGCGGCGCTTGCCGATACCATAAGGAAAAAGTTTGCCCGATTTTAGCGTCTTGTGACATGCAAGCGGAAACGACTTCCCCAATATCACGAAGTATCTGGATCAATTAAAGGGCGTTTTTGTCAGTGGCTCCCCTCAGAAGGCTGGTTGTGAAAGGTCCCTTTCGAAACATAGAAAGACAAGTACAGGATAGAATGGAGAAAGTTCTGACCTTGTTTTTCACGGTTCGCCATCTCACCCGGCGGCAGATAGTGTATCGCATCTATTACGGACTTCGAAGCATCGTTTCGTTTCCGGGGGGGCGTGTTGCTGCCCGTACCTATAATCGCACGTTAACCCTGAGCCCCCCGATTCTGAGAAAATGGGATCGCCGGCCTCATGAATTTTCTTTTGTTGGAAAGACGATTTCTTTTGATCATGCAGACGCCATTGAGTGGTATCCCCCGTCTGCGTCGAGACTATGGCAATATCATCTCCATGCATTCGATTATTTAGTGAGCGACGCGTGTATTTCCGATGCTCACACAGCAAAGAACCTTGTGGTGAGTTGGATAACGAGGCACAAAAAGCCGTCATCAGCGGCCGGCTGGGCAGCCTTTCCCCTCTCCCTGCGCGTTGTGAACTGGATCAAATGGATGCATGCTGTTCAATGTTATGATCCGGTGATCATTGAATCGCTCTCACTTCAATACGGTGAGTTGTTAAAAAAAATAGAATACAACGTTCTAGGGAATCATCTTTTAAAGAACATCAAAGCGATGGTGTATTGCGCCTCATGCTTTTCGGGAGAAGGAAAAGTCCTACACAAAGCTGTTCGACTTTTGTGCGAAGAGATCGACGAGCAGATTTTGAAAGATGGAGGACATTTTGAACTGAGCCCCATGTACCACGCAGCTGTGCTGGAAGATCTTCTCGATGTTTACAGCATCGTTCTACGCAATCCGGTGTTGTTCGGGAAATATCCCGGCCTTTCGTCGAGGCTTGAAACGACAATTTCTAGGATGTTGGAGTGGCTCGAGGATATGTCGTTTGGAAATACCCCTTCATTTTTCAATGATGTCTCGCAAAATGAGTCGCCGACGTTAGCGGAATTGCGTGCGTACGCGGTTCAGTTGAAAGTCACCATTAATGATCGTCCACCGAGTTTATTGACCGTGAAGGAGGACTCCGGGTACAGCATCATCCGCCTTCAGCCGTTTCGTTTGATCATCGACCATGGAAGGGTGGGCCCGGCATATCTGCCTGCGCACGCTCATTGTGACATCTTTTCTTTCGAAGTCGCAAAGAACGACCGGCGAATATTCTGTAATTCCGGAACCGACGATTATGGAAACGCCTCCACACGTCAATCGCTTCGGAGCACCCGGGCGCATAATACCGCCATGATCGATGGACAGGAACAGGCGGAAATGTGGGGGACGTTCAGGGTTGCACGCAGGCCTAAGCAGATTCTGTCTCATGTCGACGAGACTGCGAGCCATATCTATTTTGAAGGGAAGCATGAGGGGTACAAACATCAGAAGTCTTTCTTAGCGGACTACACAAGAAAGATCAGGATAAACAAGGAGTCCGGGCAAATTACCGTCGAAGATATTTATACGGGAGAGGGACTTCATACCATCAGCTCGTATTTGCATTTTCATCCAAGCGTCGATGTTAAGCCGTCAGGGAACAAATACAGCTTTTCCCGTTCGTCTGACGGCATCAGCGGCTCCGTTGAAATTCACCATTGTTCTCGCGTGGAAGGCGCGCATCAGCCATTCTTCGAAGAATTCGGATGCCGGCAGCAGCATTACTGCCTTTCAATCTCTTCGTCGAAGCTTTCGCCGACTATCGTATCGTATACTGTCAGTATCAATCAATGAACATTCTGTATATCACGCATTTTTTCCCCCCCGAATTGAACGGTGGAGCCCGCCGGGTAAGCGATCTCGCGTCGGAATGGGTGAAACAGGGGAATGGTGTTACGGTCGCAACGGGTTTTCCTACACATCCGACCGGGATTGTGCCGTCACGATACAAACACCGGTGGCTGGCGGAAGAAATTCATGACGGCGTCCGTGTGCTTCGGGCGAAGAAGTTCAATGTGCCGAACAAGGGATTTTTACCGAGAATTCTCAACCACGTCAGTTCAGCGCTTTCGGCTTTCCTGGTGGGAATATTTCATAACGACGCCTACGACGTCGTTATCGCGACGTCGCCACCGCTGTTCATGGGATTTTCAGGCGTACTTCTGAAATTCTTCAAGAACGTTCCTTTGGTTTTCGAAGTTCGGGATCTCTGGCCGCAGCAGGCAATTGATCTGGGCATCATTCAGAATTCGCTACTCATCTGGCTCTCTCGAAAATTAGAGCATTTCTTCTATTCGAGCGCAGACCACATTGTTGTGGTAACCGAAGCCAGCAGGAGAACGCTGATCGGTCAAAAAGTCCCTTCATCGAAGATCTCAGTGATAAGAAATGGCGTCAATATTGATGCATTTCGTTCACCAAGCGTCCAGAACATGAAGATCGAATTCTCGATCAAGGACAAAATTCTCGTTACGTACGGCGGAACATTCGGTTTGTCACAAGGCCTGCACAGTATCCTGGAGGCTGCAAAACGATTCTCCGATGCCGGGATCGACAGATTTCATTTTCTCTTTGCAGGCGACGGTGTAGAAAGGGATTCGATGATCTCGTACGTCCGAACGAACAATCTGCATAATGTGATCATTCTCCCAACTCAACCGTTCGAGAGGATGGAGAGCTTTTACCGATCGTCGGACGTTCATATCGTCCCTTTAAGAAAACTTCCCCTGTTCAGTCACACGATACCCTCGAAGATTTACGAAATTATGGCATGCGGCGGGGCTATGGTATGCATGGTTGACGGTGAATGCCGTTCCATTATTGAAGAAGCAAGCGCGGGCGTTTTTGTTGAGCCTGAAAATGTCGACCAACTCTGTTCTTGTTTGCTCAAGCTCGACAGAGATACGATCACCGCTTTCAAGTCCTTAGGCGAAAATGGACGGGTTTGGGTCGAGAAGAACTGCGATAGGAAGAAACAGGCGAACCTCTATTCAAAACTCTTAAAAGGCCTTGTTTCGAGGCGTTATGACTAATTGTTCTGTGTTGCGAGACACAGTTCCCTATGATGGAATTGCCAATTTTAGAATTAGGGCATTCTGTAGGGCCCATTTCAACCGTCCGAAAAGAATCATCAGAATATTCCCTTGGCTGTATTTTCCTTCATATCGGAATTGATAAAATGAACCATTGGTAAAAATGATCTTACCGAGAGGTCATCTTTGTTACGAGGCGAATTGTAATCAAGGTATATTTACTTACTTGATGACGATGAGGAGAAGGAGAAAATGAAGAAGATAGTATCTATTTTTGTTTGTTGCGCGATGATCGGCTTCGGAACGATCGCGGCGGCTGAAAATATTCCGCAAAATGCGGCCGCCCAACAGGCGAACACCGATGTCGCAATAAAAGTGGATTTCGGAACTTCAATTTCCGAGAAATCCATGGTTGGATTTTTGGACAGTTTTACGGAGACAGCACCTCCCGACAGCATGATCCTTCCTCTCCGGCCGCGCTTTATGCGTAATCCAGGGTGGGGGGCCAAAGGTTTTGAGAATCGGATTGCAAGAGCGGAGGGTCTCGGGATGAGGCCCATTCTCGTGGTGAGCAATGCGTGGAGATGGAGTCACCATGAAATGCCTTTTGTCAACTATTCAGCGTGGGAAAGTTTGGTGGCTGATCTTGCAAGGAAATTTCCTGACAAGAATATCATCTGGGATATTTGGAACGAACCGACCGGTGAACTCCAGAAAGGCCTCGAGACCACCGATCAGTTTCTTGAATCTTTTCGCCGCGCGCACGACGTTCTGAGGAAGGAACTTGGCAATAACGTGTACATCGAGGGACCTAGTATAGGGACGTGGGGAAACCATGTTCTAACCATCGATCAGTTCATGGAATATGTCAAAGCAAATCATTTGAGGGTTGATGGTCTGAGTTGGCATGAAATACTAGGTGATGAAAGCGTTGCAGCCATCGAAGACCATTTACAGCAGGTGCGCAAGAAATATATTGGCAATCCGGAATATGCGGGCGTCGGAATTCGGGACCTTCATATCAATGAGATTATCGGCAAGTATTCCACCTACTATCCTGGCTCCATGATTGCTTGGTTCTATTTTCTGGAAAAAGGAGGAGCGGATGGTGCATGCAAAGCATGCTGGCAGGATGACGCCAGCGGAGAAGTAACTTGCGGCAATTCCACACTCGACGGTTTACTGGTTCCAAACACCTACGAACCTCGCGCCGGTTGGTGGGCTTACAAATACTACGCAGATGGAGTCGGCACGAGGGTTGCCAGTACATCATCCTATGGCGGGATCGTCGCCTTGGCAAGCAGGAGTGGCAAAGATCCCAACTCAGCGCAAATTCTGATAGCAAGTTATGACCCTGAAAAGAAAAAGGACTATTTTGCATCTGTCGGAGTTTCCTTGACAAACCTCGGCTCGTTGCCCTTCCTCAAGAACTCCAAAATGGCGAAGGTCTCTGTCAGCAGGGTTCCGAATGCCGGTTTGCTTCCCGTCCGCAGCATCAACGTTGAATTTGAAAAGATCATTCCTGTCGATGGTTCTATTCCCGTCATTATACCGAAAATCAAAGTGCACGAAATGATAATCGTAACGCTCTCGAAGCCGTAGCGCTTGCATGAACCAATCGGTGTAATACCGGCGCCATGTTTCCCTTAGAACCGTAAGAGGTAATGCTGTTGAACCAGAAGTGAAAAGAATGCTGAAAATGCACGGAGAGATTCTTTCGTTGCTGCTGTGGAGTACGTTTGTATATTCTCAAACAGTCTATTTGCCTGCGACGCACGAAGTCTACAATTTTCTCGACAAGATGGCTGCAAAGCATATTATTGTGGGATACCGCGATGCGGTCAAACCTCTGTCCCGGCAGTCCGTCGCCAGGTTTCTCCTCCAGACTGATAGTCTAAAAAACGACCTGACGACGGTGGAAAGGGAACAGTTGAAGTTCTACAAAGAAGAATTCTACGAAGAGCTTAAAAATATCGGCTACGATCGTGAGATAGACGGACGTTGGCATTTCTATAATCTTCAAAGTGAATCAATGCGGATGATGATCGACCTTGTTGGTTCGGCGTCGAACGACCATATGGCAAACGGAACAGTTTTTCACACTTTTGCCAATGGATTGTTCGCCTATGGATATGTCGGAAATGCCGTCGGCGCATATTTTTATTATCACGACACCCATGACGGAGGGTCGTACGTTAGTACCTTGGGCCCGCAATCTCCGCTTCGGCCGCTTTCTCCGTTGACCGCCGTTGTTCCGTCCGCCTCGACGATCGGAGCAAACGGTACGGCCACGGCGTATGATTACGATGTGTTCAATGCCCAGGTGAACGCCGATTTTGGCTTTGTAACCTTTACACTCGAGCAAATGCAGAACGTGTGGGGTGCGGGCGAGAACGGTAATATAATTCTCTCGACCAAGTCTCCCGCATTCCCGCAATTGAAGATGCGTGCGCGGCTGAGTAAGGACATTGATTTTACATACATCCATGGCTGGCTCTTCTCCGGGATAACAGATTCATCGCAAACGTACGATACCCAGTACTATGGAGCGCGCCCGGCGTATATCAATAAGTACATCGCGGCGAACATGCTGGAGTTCACTCCCTGGAATGGCGTCAACATCGCTGTCGGGCAATCGGAGATTTATGGAGGTCCCGGGCGTGAACCGGAATTATTGTATCTCATACCAATAATGTTCTTTAAATCCGCCGAACACTATCTGAACAACCAGGATAATTCTCAGATATTTTTCAATATTAAGCTAACCGCCGTAAGAAATTTCGATTTCTACGTTCCTCTCTTTATTGATGAATTTTCGACCGCGACGTTTCTTAGCCCCACTAAAAATCGGAATCAACTGGGGTTTACGTTAGGGGGTAATGCGTACGACCTCTTCTACCATGACACAAGAATCAACATCGAATATACTCGTATCAATCCGTGGGTCTATAATCACGAGTATGCCGAGGATACGTATCAAAATCATGGCGTGAATTTGGGCGATTGGATCGGGCAGAACGCCGACCTCTTCGCGATGAGCGTCTATCATCGCCCTGTGTATAATCTAGAGCTCGGGCTGAAATTTCAGTCGCTGAGAAAAGGGGGAAAGGAGTCTACGTATTACCAGTACGGGTTCGGCGATCCAGGGTTCTTATACGGCCCGATCACCAAACAACAATCAGTCGGTATTGTGGGCACGTTCCAGCCGTTACGCGACCTGTATGTTGATTTTCACGCGTTGTGCACGCGATTCACGACACAGATGACGCCTTCGACGACGGATAACACCGTGATCCCCGGCTATAATGAGTTCTTAAGCAACCCCTTTGATTACGTGCTCGGCCAAAGTTTTTCCGGAAAATACGATTTCTTGCTTGGGATTCGCTACAACTGGTATTGAACTGAAAAATTTAGTTCGGAAGTTGATTCTGAGCTTAGCTAATTCTTTCCATTGTCCCCGTTTTGGTCCATGGTATTGACGTCTACACTATACCGGCGCTTCAGGACACCCAATCTGCTCAACCTCATTTGTTTGAGGAGGTGCGGGTTTGTTGTCCTGTTCCTTCTGACCGCTGCATTTCACGGCCAGAGCCAGAACATTCTTTCGCCAGAAACCGGCGCCACGAATCAGAACTACAGCCAAGTCGTTCTTCAGTGGGCCGATACGACCCATTCGTACAGAGTTCTGATAGGAACCGATTCGCTGTCGTGGGGCATTGTGGATACCGTTGTGAGCGGTTCCTATCTGGTCATCACAAAGCTGTCGCCATCAACGACGTATTTTTGGAAACTCCAGACGATTGGCGATACCAGCAATGTCTCAAGTCAAACCTCCTGGTTCACCACAGGACACTACTTAACATTTCAGAATTTTAAGTTCATTCCCGCCATCGATTCCATCAACTTCGTCTCAGAGTTGTCTTCGCAGACCATTACGTTCACTGATTCCATCGATATTGGAAAAACGGCATTAGTGCTGTGTGACGTCTGGGCGTCGGCAGCTGACAGCAACGTCGTTAACATCGTCACAATGCTCGATGTGGCTCGAAAACATAATATTCCAGTTTTTCTTTTCAACCATAACGGACCCCTCTACCCTACCGTTGTGCTGAAGCCGTGGGATATCAATGCAAACATCTCCGCGATTCCCGATACCATGTTGAGCCAGAAAGGATATACGACGCTGTTATACGCAGGCGGGGACGCATCGGAATGTATTCTCTTTACGCGACCGATCAGCATCAATACCCTTACACTCAAAGTCCCCAACACGTACAAGATTGTCGGAATAAAAGACTGCATAATAAGTTGGTCGCAGCTTGCGTATAATTGGGGTATCAACGCTATCGAAACGAAGTATCAAACGACCTTGATGGCGACCTTGGCGGCGGCGCTCGGCGATACAGTTAATACGCTGATCGTACAGCGGCCCTCACTTCTAGCAACCATTAACACTGACTCCGCGTTTGGCACGGTTCTGAACCCTTCCCAAACGGCATTGGTTGTTGTCAATGCATGGAATTATTTCCCGAATGCGGGGTGGCTGGCGCGAATTCGGAACAATAACCGAAACAACATTGCCCCGTTGATTAAATGGGCCAGGAGTATCGGCATTAGGGTTTATCATGCTGCGAACGGGCAGCCGATAGATTCATCGTGCCTACCTCTCGGGAACGAATTGGTCGTGAACGATAAGAATTCGCTATACTCGTACATCAGGGGCACCGGAGTAAAGAAGATCATTTTTTGCGGGAACCTGATTAACACGGCAAATGTCTTCGCTCCGATGGATGCGTGGGGAATGACGAAATATCCCACAGGCTTTAACAATGTTCCTGGTTTCTTTTCATCCCGGCTTTTAAGCGATTGTTTTACCGTTTTTGAAACACCGGGCACCCTAGCGACCGAAACGAATAAATACATTTATCTTGAACGGTCTTCGACTGAGCCGTATGATACAATGTACCTGGTCTCAAGTCTCGCGACGCTGACAAGAAACATTCCTCTCAAAATTATTTCGACCCCCTTGTTTGTCGCCCATGAGGATTCTGTCTACAGAGATACGGTAGTCTCTCAAAGCGCATTTTTGGACAGTACGCTGAGATATACATTCATTGTGAAACCGAGCTGGTTGAAAATTAACAACTTGAGCGGCATCATTTACGGAACGCCCGGCGCTGCAAACGTTGGTGATACAACGGTCATGATACAGGTCCGCAACGGCGCAGGCCGGGTTACGACTCAATCGTACACTCTGACCGTTCTGCAGACAAATCACAATCCGAAGATCATTACGGCAGCTGATTCAACGGCGACAGAGGATTCGCCGTACAAATACAGAGTTATTGCCGTAGACAAGGATACCGCCCTTTATGGGGATGTGATTCGCTATCGTTTGTCCATTAAGCCGAGCTGGCTGACAATTGACAGTGTTGCAGGATTAGTTACGGGACTCCCTTCCGGGATCAATGCCCGCGATACAGTGGTAGCAATCCAGGCGTACGATAACAAAGGGGGTGCAGGAACTCAGCAATTCACCCTGCACGTCGTGCACGTCAATCATGTTCCAAAAATCCTTTCTCAGCCTGTAACGATCGCGAAACAAGATTCTCTTTATCGATACCGCATGTATGCAACGGATCAGGACAGTGCACTATGGGGAGACCGCTTGACCTATATGTTGCAAGTTTATCCGTACTGGTTAACAGCGGATTCGGTAACGGGGATTGTCAGCGGAACGCCGCATGCGCTGAATGTTGGAGATACTGTTGTGACCGTGCAAGTGAGCGACGGGAAAGGGGGGACGGCGACGCAGAGTTATCCGCTTCACGTGGCGCATACGAACCATTCGCCAGTGATAAAGACGGGAAGTCTTCCGCCAGCGGTAGAAGACACGCTTTATCAAACGAGGGTCTACGCGAGCGACCAGGACAGCGCGTTGTTCGGCGACGTCGTCCATTACAAATTATCACTAAGGCCGGTGTGGCTGAAGATCGACAGTGTGAGCGGAATCATCACGGGGACTGCGAGCGGGATCAATGCCCAGGATACGACCGTGACGGCAACAGCGTATGACGGAAAGGGTGGAAGCTCAAGCCAGAGTTATGCGATTCATGTTGTCCATACGAATCACGCGCCGGTGATCGTGAGCATAGCGGTGACGCATGCGGCAGAAGACACGCTTTACCGGTATGCGGTGTGGGGATCGGATCAGGATAGTGCGTTGTTCGGCGACCGTGTACATTACCATCTGACGACACGGCCGAGCTGGATCACGATCGATAGCGTGTTAGGATTAATCAGCGGAACGCCGCATGCGCAGAATGTTGGAGATACTGTTGTGACCGTGCAAGTGAGCGACGGGAAAGGAGGGACAGCAACGCAGAGTTATCCGCTTACGATCACACATACGAATCATCCACCTGTAATTATGCAGTTGCCCGACACCCTCGCGAGAGAAGACACTTTGTATCAATCTAAGGTTTGGGCGACGGATCAAGACAGCGCATTGTACGGTGACAGAGTCCATTACGCGCTTTTGAACAAGCCGAGCTGGATCACTATCGACTCGGTGCTGGGAAAATTGAGCGGCACTCCGATAGGAGCTAGCGCCGTCGATACGATACTCAATCTTCAAGCGTACGATGGGAAAGGGGGACTTGCGACAAAACGGATGACTCTTCATGTTTTAAGAGTAAATCATCCCCCGGTTATCCTTTCAACGGCGCTCACGATAGCGCAGGAAGATTCGGTCTATAAATACAAGGTAACCGCGGCCGATCAAGATACCGTTGTGGGCGATAGTATCTCATACAGCCTCATTGCACATCCATCCTGGTTAACATTCAACGCTGTCACACACTGTTTTAGCGGTACACCGAGAGCCGTGGATGTCGGCGACACTCTGTTCTCGTTTAAACTCACAGATAGATTGGGCGCGTTCGCAACCCAAACCGATACGCTGCACGTGCACCACACGAATCACACGCCTCAGTTTGTCGGTACCGTTACCGACACAACCGTTGTAGAGGATCAAAGCTATAGGGCCTCTGTTTGGGCAACGGATCAAGACAGTGCGTTGTTTGGGGACAAAGTACATTACCGGCTCCTCAAACCGGCATGGATGGCAATTGATAGCACAACGGGAATATTCGGCGGCACGCCGCATGTGCAAAATGTTTTTGACTCGGCCGTTGTCCTCCAGGCTTACGACAATCACGGTGGGATGGCACAACAACAATATACTTTGCACATTACTCGGATTAATCATTCGCCGACACTCTCTTCTTCGCCGGTTTTTACCGCGCATGAAGATACCCTGTATCGGTATCAAGTCGTTGCGTATGACCCTGACACTTTGATCGGTCAAGTATTAGCCTATACGCTGACGCAAAAGCCAAGCTGGCTGTCGGTGTCCTCCGGCGGGTTAGTCTCCGGCATACCGCGCGGAATAAATGTCGGCGACACGACCGTCACTGTAAAAGTAAGTGATGGAAACGGCGGCGTCGTAAATCAAAGCTATCATCTTGCAGTGATTCATACCAATCACAATCCGTATTTTGTTTCGGCGATTGACAGCATGGCGACGGAAGATTCTTTGTATCTTTATGCTGCAACAGCGAGAGATCAAGACAGCGCCTTGTTTGGGGATAAGGTTCATTATAAACTTATAACCAAACCGAGCTGGATCGCCATCGACAGCGTCACTGGCTTACTTTCGGGAATTCCTTCCGGTAAGAATGTACGGGACACGGTAGTCTGTATCCTCGCATACGATAACAGCGGTGGGACAGCCACGCAGCAGTTTATTCTCCGTGTCACCCATGTCAACCACCCACCGCAATTTGACATCTTTCCGGCCGATAGCGCTGTGGAGGACTCTATGTATTACACCGTTGCCGGAGCGACGGATCAAGATTCGTTACTGTGGGGGGACATAGACAGTTTTGGCATACTGCAAAGTCCGAGTTGGCTGGTGATTGATTCAGTCAAAGGAATTATCCATGGGATACCAAGACTTGTGAGAAGTAGTTCTTCTCTCGCCAGTCAAACTGTTAATGCGCGTGTACAGCAAATTCTTGACAAAACAAAGACCATCAAGCACTACGCTGCAAAGCCAAAGACAAAAAGGGCGCAAATATTAGGAATCGCGGGAACCAATATCTACCTGGATTTTCCAGTGACTATTGCCGTTTGGGATACTAGAGGAGGAGCTAGCGAATATAGTTATGATCTGACGGTGAGGCATACGAATCATCCGCCAGGATTCTTCGTTTTCCCCGACTCGACGGCGGTAGAGGATTCGCTCTATACAACGGTAGTTCGGGCAAGCGATATCGATTCTGCGATGTTCGGCGACATTGTACACTATCGTTTTGTTTCGAAACCTCCCTGGATATCCATCGATTCTGTTACGGGGATCATAACAGGCACACCCCATGGCCCAGATCTCGTTGATACCACAAAAATTATCGCTCAAGCATATGACGGAAAGGGTGGAGTAACTTCGTACCAATATGGAGTTCATATCAGGCATGTGAACCATCCGCCGGTATTTGTCTCACCACCCGTGACTAACGGAGTGGAGGATTCATTGTATGTTTACAGAGCATCTGCTATCGACTCTGATTCGCTCTTATGGGGGGACAGGGTGAGTTATGCAGTCGTTACAGCGCCGAGCTTTCTCTCGATAGATTCGACGAGCGGGATTATCGCTGGTATACCAGCTCTAGTCCTCGATTCTCTTGCGATGAAATCCGGAAAAGCGTCGACGGGGAAGCAGAGCCGCGGAGGTGTAATGCACACCAGTGTTGTAAAGTTCATTCCTGCGGTATCGCGTGCGGCGAAGAAGTCCGTCGCCGGCGCGCGTGCCGTGATGGATTCATCGCAATACCGAACATTTCCAGTCAGTATATCTGCCAGCGATGGAAAAGGGGGGATTGCGCTGCAGAGCTTCACCCTGGCAGTTCTTCACACCGATCACGCGCCGGTATTTACAAGCGCTCCTGATTCAGTTGCCACGGAAGACTCGTTGTACCGTTATCAATATTCCGTGTATGACAGGGACGCTGCGTTGTTTGGCGACACTATGACGGTGACGACGACAATCCGTCCCTCTTGGCTGCACCATGATTCCGTGCAACACGTGCTGACTGGAATTCCCTACGGAAGATTGGCCGCCGATACCATCGTAGAGCTCGTCGTCGCCGACAATCACGGCCTTTCAACGACTCAGCATTTTATCGTGCATGTCGCCAACGTTAATCATCCACCTCAAATCCTTTCTGCGCCTGACACCATTGCGCTGGCAGATTCAATGTACCGGTACGTGGTCACAGCAGTAGATTCCGATGCGATCTTTGGGAGGGATTCCATTTCCTACAAAGAACTATTTGGCCCGCAATGGCTGCATATGAAAAACGACACTCTCATAGGATTGCCGGTAAACGCAAATGCAGGAGACAGCATGGTAGCGATCTTGGTCTCGGACAAGCATGGGAGTACCGTACAGCAGGTGTGGAAAATAGCCGTGCTCCCGATGGTGCTTCCGCCGACAGCTTTTCAGCTGGTCAATACGTTTCATGCAGACAGCCTGACGATAAATTATGGCAAAGCCCTCACGCTGAACTGGCAGCCCTCTCATGGGCATGATCCAGGCGACACGGTCCGGTATGCGTTGAAGTTGTGGGGAGGACGCATCGATACGACGATCAGCGGGATAGCGGACACGGTGTTCAGTTCTTCGTCGATGATGAAGAAACTGTTGCCGCGCACACATTATGCATGGACAGTCTCTGCCGCGGTCAACGGCCGGACTGCGGTATGGTCGAAAGACACCGTGCAATTTTTTACGTCGGGGTCCATCGTCTATGCCGAGGGGCAGGCGTCGCAGATCCCACAGGATTATGTTCTGTACCAGAATTATCCCAATCCGTTTAATCCATCGACAACCATTCGGTACGGAATTCCCGAACTGAGCAATGTCTCGGTCAAAGTGTATAATATCTTAGGCCAGGTTGTCGCAACGCTCGTCCATGAAGTTCAGCAGCCGCAGTTTTACGAATATCGATGGAATCCGAACCATGCCGCTTCGGGAGTTTATATTGTCGTCATTAATGCACAGAGCTTGATTTCACCGACAAAAACCTATCGCAGCATCAAAAAAGCACTCTACGTAAAATAATCCACCAGTTCCTTTTTTGAGGGATTAACGGAACAAAGGCGGTGCATTTTATTAAAGCGGTTCAAATTTGAGACTCTCTTGTTCAATCCGGAAAAGAATTGTTTTGCCTTCGCTCGATATTTTGTATATTACTCGGCACCTCACGAAGGGGACTACGTCGGGGGATGAAAGTTATTTGGCATGTTAAGACTCATACGTCACAACTGGAAAATACTTTTCGTCGGAATCTCGCAGCTCGTTGACCTCCTCGCCATGATCTGTGCCGCTCTTGTCCTTCTAGGGACGAGGCATTACAATCTGGTTACCATACGGACGCCCGATGCCGACCTTGCCACATGCTACTTGATTTTCGTCGCGGTGTATATCACAATTGCCGCGATGATGGGATTGTACCGTGGCTCATATCATCTTAGCCTCAGCCTTCAGAACCTCATCATGGCACGGGCATTCATCCTCTGTGTCCTCGTGACGTTGACGATCGTCTCCGCGATCGACAATCTCTACATCGGCCGCCACGCGCTGGTGATCTTCCTTTTTTCCCTTCCGGTTTTCTTTGTTCTCGGGCGCGTTCTGCTGCGAAGGGTCAATTTGCTATTTCAGAAATGGGGATACGGAGTCCATAATTCACTGATCGTCGGGTACGACCAGGATGCGTTCAAGATTTACCAGCGTTTTTCCTCATTTCCGGAGCTTGGATACAAGATCAAAGGATTCGTCGTTCGCGAAAAGAACTCCGCGAGCACGCTGCAGCCTCAATACACGCTCGCGCAATTCGACGAGGTCATTGCAAGCGAATCGATCGATAGGGTCTTCATTCCGTCCCCCGAAATGGTGGTGAACGGCTATGCCTCACTGAAGAAGAAGGGCGAAAACCATCCGATCAAACTTAAAATCCTCTCACCGCAGGCTGAGGA
This sequence comes from Bacteroidota bacterium, assembly GCA_035506275.1. Lineage (NCBI taxonomy): Bacteria > Pseudomonadati > Bacteroidota > Bacteroidota bacterium. Next base: position 387,582 of record DATJPT010000006.1, on the reverse strand, counting down.
GCTTTTGAAGATCGCCCGTATCTACGATATCGCCGGCATTACCCTCACGGCGCCCCCAAGGTATCATGTGGATGCCATCAAGCTTTTCATCAAGCGGCTGTTTGACATCGTAGGCTCCACCGTTGCCATTATCCTTTTTAGCCCTATTTTTCTCGTGACGATCGTCGCCATTTACCTGGAAAGCGGGCGCCCATTTTTCTTTCTGCAAACCCGGGCAAGCATCAAGGGGGGAAAACAGTTCGATTTCATAAAGTTCCGCAGCATGATCGAAAAAGCGGACCAAATGAAAGATGAACTCTGGGGGCACAACGAATCGGACGGCGCGCTCTTCAAGATGAAGAACGATCCACGGATCACGAAAGTCGGACGCATAATCCGCAAGCTGAGCATCGATGAACTCCCGCAGCTCTTCAATGTCCTTAAAGGAGATATGAGCCTAGTGGGACCGCGGCCGCTGCCGCTGTCTGATTTTGATACGGTCAACGAGCCTGATGAATTCTGGGAGACGATCCAGGACCGCGCTGCCGTGAAACCAGGGATGACCGGTTTGTGGCAGGTCTCTGGAAGAAGCGACATCAAGTTCAGAGAGATGATCCTGCTCGACCTGTATTACGTCGAGAACCATTCTCTGCTGTTTGACCTGGAAATCATGTTTGAAACGGTTCCGGTGGTGCTGTTCGGCAAGGGCGCCTATTGATTACGCAGATGACGCAGATTTTGCGCTGATTACAGATTAGACAGATCACGCAGATAGGGCCAGGGTGGCGAATCAGTTTCTTGCCGATGATTGAAAGAAAAGTTCCGTTCCCAACGGAGCGTTGAAGAAATTCCGTTATCCTTCATTGTAATTTGAAAGACTGCGAACAGCTATGGAAATTTCTATTATTGGTACGGGGTACGTTGGATTGGTCCAGGGCGCCTGTTTTGCAGATACGGGCAACTCGGTACTCTGCATGGACATCGATGAAAAGAAGATCGCCGGACTGAAGAAGGGGACGATCCCGATCTACGAACCCGGGCTTGAAGAAATGGTCCGGCGCAATACGCAGGAAGAACGTCTTGAATTTACGACATCGCTGAAGGCGGCGATCGACCACGGTGAAGTGATCTTCCTCTGCCTGCCGACTCCGCAATCGGAGGACGGTTCGGCAGACCTGTCGCGCGTTCTCGCGGTGGCCGAGCAGATCGCCTCGCATGCGACAGGGTACAAGATCCTTGTCAGCAAAAGCACCGTTCCCGTCGGGACGGTCGACAGGATCCGGCAGATCATGCGAAAGAAAGGAAAGACGGAGATCGACGTCGTCTCCAGCCCGGAGTTCCTGAAAGAGGGTTCGGCGCTCGAAGATTCCCTGCGCCCGAACCGGATCGTGATCGGCTCGCGCAGCAAGCGGGCGATCGCCGTTTTGACGGACATCTATACGCCGTTCATGCGGACGGGCAACCCGATCATGGTGATGGACGAGCGAAGCGCCGAGATGACCAAGTATGCAGCGAACTCGTTCCTCGCAACAAAAATCTCTTTCATGAACGAGCTCGCCAACCTGTGCGAAAAAACGGGAGCGGATATCGACTGGGTGAGAAAGGGGATCGGGTCCGATCCCCGCATCGGGCAACAATTCCTTTTTGCCGGCGTAGGATACGGCGGGTCGTGTTTTCCGAAGGACGTGAAGGCGCTGATCAAGACCGCACAGGAACACGAGTATGAGTTCAAAGTTCTTCGCGCCGTCGACGAAGTGAACGAACGTCAAAAGCGCCTGATCGTCAAAAAGATGATGAAGCATTTCAACAACCAATTGCACCAGAAAGTCATCACCGTATGGGGGCTGTCGTTCAAACCTCAGACTGACGACATCCGGGAGGCGCCGGCGCTTGTTGTTATCGCCAGCCTGCTTGAAGCGGGGGCGAAAGTCCGCGCACACGACCCCATCGCCAATGGCAGGGTCAAACCTCTGTTCGAGGGAAGGGTCGAATTTTTCGACAACAACTACGATGCGCTGAAAGGGGCCGAAGCGCTTGCCGTCATCACGGAATGGAACGAGTTCCGCCGTCCCGATTTCGACAGGATCAAATCCCTCATGAAACGTCCGGTCATCTTCGACGGAAGAAACATCTACGACCCGAAATTGATGAGGGAAAAAGGATTCGTGTATTTCGGGATCGGGAGGAATGGGGAGTGACTGAAATAAGGAGTAAGGAGTAAGAAGTAAGGAGAGAAAAGAGGGGGCAATGGAAAGGATGTATCGGGGTTTTAAGGATCTCAGAGTATATCAGGCGTCTTACTCTTTGGCTATGGAAATGTATTTTGAGACAAAGAAATTTCCATCCGAAGAGAGATTTTCTTTGACGGATCAAATCCGGCGCTCTACACGGTCAATACCCGCAAATTTGGCTGAAGGGTGGAAAAAGCGGCGGTATCGAAAGTCGTTTATCAGTAAAGTGATAGATTGTCTGGGAGAGGCCGGAGAAGTCGAAGTGTGGTTAGATTTTGCAAGAGATTGCGGCTATCTCGATAGCGGTCGTCATCGCCATTTTTTTCAAGGGTATGAAGAAGTTAGCAAAATGCTCTACGGCATGATTCAAAATGAAGCTAAGTTTACTTTTTAGAAAGAATTTTGGCTTCAGTCTTAAATCTTGTTCGCCTTACTCCTTACTCTCTACTTCTCTGAATGAATCTGCTCAACAAGAAAACGTCAGTGGTGACCGGCGGTGCCGGGTTCCTCGGCTCGCACCTGTGCGACAGGCTTCTTGCCGAAGGGCATTCTGTCGTCTGTATCGATAACCTCATTACCGGCGACACGGCGAACATCGCTCATCTGTTCGGCAACCCCCGGTTCAAATTTTTCCAGCATGACGTCACCGAATATATTTATCTTCACGACGACGTCGATTACATTTTTCATTTCGCCTCGCCGGCAAGCCCGATCGATTACCTGAAACTCCCGATCCAGACCCTGAAGGTCGGTTCCCTGGGAACGCACAAAGCGCTCGGATTGGCAAAAGCGAAGCATGCCAGATTTTTTCTGGCATCGACGTCTGAAGTCTACGGCGATCCGGAAATTCATCCGCAGGTGGAAGAATATTGGGGAAACGTGAACCCCGTCGGCCCGCGAGGCGTGTACGACGAAGCGAAACGGTTCGCCGAAGCGATGACGATGGCGTACCATCGTTATCACAACGTCGAAACGCGCATCGTGAGAATTTTCAATACGTACGGAGAGCGGATGAGGATCGACGACGGGCGCGCGATCCCGGCGTTCGTGGCTCAGGCGCTCCGCGGGGAGGACATCACAGTGTTCGGCGACGGGAGCCAAACGCGCAGCGTGTGCTATGTTTCCGACCTGATCGACGGCATTTTCAAGTTGATGATGTCCGAGTATGATCTTCCGTTGAACATCGGAAACCCGTCGGAGCTGACGATGCTGCAGCTTGCACAGGAGATCGTCCGATTAACACACAGCACAAGCACGATCGTCTTTAAGGAGCTTCCCCAGGACGACCCGAAAGTTCGGCAGCCGGATATTTCCAAAGCAAAGCGGCTGCTCGGATGGGAGCCGCGGGTTCCCCGCGACGAAGGGTTGAAACGAACGATTGAGTATTTCAGGCAGAAGCTGAAACTGGGGCAATGATCGTCTTTCCCTCCTCGTCTATTCCTCGCAACCCAAGCAGTATCAAGGGCTTTTCCCGCTTCTCGTTGAAAAGGCGCGGCCGATTCCGTATATTATGTCTCGCATTTTCAGAGCCGTACGCTCGCTGTTTGTCATCATCGCTGTAATCCAGAGTAATTGAAATTATGAAAGTTCTTATTACCGGTATCGGGGGATTTGCCGGAAGTCATCTCGCGGAATATGTTCTCGATCAAGGCGTCGCAGAAGTCGCCGGAACAATCCGCGACGCGGAAAAGAACGAGAACATCCGTTCCCGCGAAAAGAACATCGACCTGCACGAATGCGATGTCGTGGATTTTCAGTCGGTGTTCGGGGTGCTCAAAGAGGTCAAGCCGGACATTATTTTTCACCTGGCCGGACAGGCGTTCGTGCCAAGTTCGTTCGAGCACGCGGCAGAAACGTTCAAAGTCAACGTCATCGCCCCGATCAACATTTTTGAAGCAGTGAAGGCGGCCGACATCGCGCCGAGGATCGTCGTCGTGACGTCGGGCGAGGTGTACGGCGAGACGGCCGGATTGCCTGCCGTGCACACGGAGCGATCGATCCCACATCCCGTCAACCCCTATGCCGCGAGCAAAACGAGCATCGATTACATTGCGCAGACGTATAAAACGTATGAAGGGCTGAACATCGTCATTGCCCGGCCGTTCAATCATACCGGCCCGCGTCAGAAGCCGTCGTTCGTCTGTTCATCGCTCGCCCGCCAGATCTCATTGATCCGAAAGAACAATGCGCCCCCCGTCATTCAGATCGGCAGCATCAAGCCGCGGAGGGATTTCACCGATGTTCGCGACGTCGTTCGCGCGTACTGGCTCCTGGGTGCAGTCCCGAATGGAAAAGAGTTCATGTACAATGTCTGCTCCGGGAAGATTTTCTCGATCGAGGAAATTATCAGGCTCTATGAGACAATTACCGGAATAACGTTTGAGCTGCATGTCGAACAGAAGAGACTGCGCGGATACGACATCCAGCTTCTTGCGGGATCGAATGAGCTGTTGAGGAGTGCGACGGGATGGCAGCCCGAAATCCCTATGGAGAGAACATTGAAGGACATTCTCGCGACGTGGATGGAAAAATAGGAACTGCTCTGACCGACGCGCCATGTCAAAGGGATGAATGGTTCGCAACAACTGTTTGTTCCTGAATTCAATTTATTTTCTTATCCTCATCCGATACAAAAACGCAAATTCTTATGTCAAAAAAAGCATTGCTGACCGGCATCACAGGGCAGGATGGATCCTATCTTGCCGAATTGCTCCTGCAAAAAGGGTACGAAGTGCACGGCATCATCCGCCGAAGCAGTTCATTCAACACCGGGAGGATCGACCACCTCTATAATGACCCGCAGCTTCTTGGCAAGAGGCTTTTTCTTCATTTCGGGGATCTGACCGACACGAGCAACTTGAACCGGATCCTCGAAAGGATCCAGCCCGACGAGATCTATAATCTCGCCGCGCAAAGCCATGTCAAGGTATCGTTCGAGCTTCCCGAGTACACGGCCGAGGTCGACGCGATCGGGACCGTCCGATTTCTTGACGCGATCAGAGAAGTGGGGATCAAACCGAAATTTTACCAGGCGTCCACGAGCGAATTGTTCGGCAAAGCGCAGCAGGTTCCGCAGAATGAAAAGACTCCGTTCTATCCGCGCAGCCCGTATGGCGTGGCAAAACTGTACGGGTACTGGATCATCATCAATTATCGTGAGGCCTATAATATTTTTGCCTGCAACGGAATTCTCTTCAACCATGAATCCCCCCGGAGAGGTGAAACGTTCGTCACCAGGAAAATTACGAGAGCGGCGGCGAAGATCAAATTGGGTATGGAAGAAAAACTCTCGCTCGGGAATCTCAATGCGAAGAGGGATTGGGGCTACGCCCCCGAGTATGTCGACGGCATGTGGCGCATGCTCCAGCTGGACCATCCCGAGGATTTTGTCCTTGCGACCGGCGAGACGCACACGGTCCGCGAATTTGCCGAAGTTGCATTTGCGGAGGTGGGGATTGCATTGAAGTGGGAAGGAGATGGCCCCGGTGAAAAGGGGATCGACAAGAAGACCGGTAAAACGGTCGTCGAGGTTGACTCCCGCTACTACCGTCCGACCGAGGTCGAATTGCTGATCGGCGATCCCGCAAAGGCGAAGGAGAAACTCGGCTGGACGCCGAAAGTAAAATTCGAAGAGCTGGTGAAAATAATGGTAAAAGGAGATTACGAAAAGATTTCTAAGAGGGGGTATTAGAAGCTATCTCAGGAATGAAATTAGATCGACCCTTCAGCGCGTCACCCTGGGGAACATGTTCAGAGTGAACACATAGCAGATCATCCTGCCCCCAAAGGGCCCTTTCGGGACGTAAGCGAACGAAGGGAGCGCATCGTCAACGACCAGGCGGGTCGCAGGCCCGTTGGGAAGCGTGAAGTGACATATAGTTGCGATAGTTTCTAGTTACGAAAATTAGGGATTTGAGGCCCGAAACTTAAAACGCAGAACTTTTGCTCGGACGTCGATAATGGAGTATAAGTCCAAAATATATGTGGCCGGCCACCGGGGCCTTGTCGGTTCGGCGATCACCCGAGCGCTCCGGGCATCCGGATATTCGAATATTGCGTCGCGCACGCACGAGGAACTGGAACTCGAAAATCAGCAGGCGGTCAGGGATTTTTTTGAGAAGGAAAAACCCGAATATGTTTTTCTGGCGGCGGCGATCGTCGGCGGCATCTACGCAAACGACACGTATCCCGCCGAGTTCATTTTTGACAACCTGCAGATCCAGAACAACGTAATTCATTCTTCGTACTTGTATAAGGTAAAGAAGCTCTGCTTCCTCGGAAGTTCTTGTATCTATCCGAAGTTTGCCCCTCAGCCGATCAAAGAGGAGTACTTCCTCGACGGAAAATTAGAGCCGACGAACGATGCGTATGCCGTGGCGAAAATCGCCGGCATCAAAATGTGCCAGGCGTACAATAAGCAATATGGAACAAATTTTATCTCCGTGATGCCGACGAATTTGTACGGCCCGAACGACAACTTTGACCTGCAAAATTCGCACGTGCTGCCGGCACTCATCAGAAAATTCATCGACGCCCGCAATTCGCGGTCGGATTCGGTGATGCTCTGGGGGACCGGCAAGGCCAAGAGGGAATTTTTGTATGTCGACGATCTCGCGAACGCGTGTGTCTTCCTCATGGAACGGTATGACAGCAGCGAGATCATCAATATCGGCTGCGGAGAAGATATTTCGATCTTTGATTTGGCTCATCTCATCGGGGAAATGACAGGGTTCACGGGACGGATCGGCTTCGATGTCACAAAGCCGGACGGTATGCCGCGGAAGCTGCTCGACGTCGGCAAAATCAATGCATTGGGATGGAGAGCCTCGGTCCCCCTACGGGAAGGGATCCGCCGGACGATCGAGTGGTATGAAAAGAGCGCTGCCCGTGCATAGTGCGGCCGTTGTTGTGTTTTGCGTTGGATGTCCGGCAAATTGACGCGGTGATATTTCAAGGCATGGTCAAAAAGGCATCAAGGATCAAAGGGCTTAGTGGCGGACTTATTCGTTATCGTAGAAGGAATTACCTCTGGAACATAATTCACACGGCATCACGAACTTAACACAACGCACTCTCTATGAAATCCGAGCTTTTGCAAAAAATTGAAAACAAATCATTCGTCGTCGGCGTGATTGGATTGGGATACGTCGGACTCCCGCTCCTCCATTGTTTTGTGGAGAAGGGTTTCCGCTCGATCGGTTTCGACATCGACGGCTCGAAGGTCGATTCCCTTGCGAAAGGGAAATCGTACATCAAGCATATTCCTTCGGAGAGGATCAAACGCGCGGTCGATTCCGGGCGGTTCAGCGTGACGACCGATTTTTCGCGGCTGAAGGAATGCGACGCCATCCTCATCGCCGTGCCGACGCCGCTGAACAAAAATCGCGAGCCGGATATGTCGTTCATCGTCTCGACCTGCGAAGCGATCGCGCCGCATCTGCGGAGAGGGCAGATGGTCGTGCTTGAGTCGACAACTTATCCCGGCACTACGGAAGAAGTGATGGTGCCCATTCTTGAAAAGAACGGATTGAAAGTCGATAAGGATTTTTATGTCGCCTTTTCGCCCGAGCGGGAAGATCCCAACAACCCCGATTATACCACTGAAACGATTCCCAAGGTCGTCGGCTCAACGACGCCCGACGGCCTTGCGGTCGTCGACGCGGTCTATAAACAGATCGTCGTCAGGACCGTTCCGGTCTCGAGCGTGAAAGTGGCGGAAGCGACCAAGCTTGTTGAGAATATTTTTCGCGCCGTCAACATCGCGCTGGTCAATGAACTGAAAACGACGTTCATGAAAATGGGGATCGATGTATGGGACGTCATCGATGCGGCGAAGACCAAGCCGTTCGGCTTCATGCCGTTCTATCCGGGGCCGGGTTTGGGCGGACATTGTATCCCCATCGATCCGTTCTATTTAACGTGGAAAGCGCGGGAGTTCGGCGTCACGACGAAATTCATCGAGCTCGCCGGAGAGATCAACACTGCCATGCCGGAGTTTGTCGTCACGCGCGTGATGGAAGCGCTTAATGAAGTCGGGAAACCTCTGAAGGGGGCAAAAATCTTGATGCTCGGCCTCGCGTACAAAGCGAATGTTGACGACGACCGCGAATCCCCTTCATACCATTTGATCGAGAAGCTCGAAGAGCGCGGAGCGGCCGTCAGCTACAACGATCCCTACATCCCGGCGATCAAACACACCCGCGAATTTCCTAGATTTGCCGGAAGAAGATCGGTCGAGATCTCGGACAATTTTGACCTCATTCTCGTGGCCACCGCCCACAACGAATACAAGAAGATCGACTTCGAACGGTTCACCGTTCCAATCGTCGATACGCGTAACATCGTGCGCAGGAGCAAGGGGGGGGTGTACAAAGCATAGGCCCCCGCCGGATTCCCGGGAAGGCCTATGCAAGGAAGAATTAATCTACTGCAGAGGCTTTTTGAAGATCTTGTCGCTGATCCCTTTGTTGACCTCGTACTTATCCGTCGTAAATTCGAAGGTCTGTCCCATAACCGATTGCTCCATTTTTGCGGGGGCAAGGTAACCGTTGAAATCCTTATAGTCCGAAAAATCGGTTGTCTGTGCGATCGGGCCGTTCGGGGTCGGGAGTGTTTTCACTTCGCGGTATTTGAGGAAGTCCTCCGTCCCGAAGTACTGCTTCATCGTTTTCCCCGAATCGTTCGTGAAGGTAATTTCGTAACATTCCTTTCCTTTCACGACCTGAACTCCGCTGACGTCTGCCTTGAACCCCAACGCTTTGTAGTTGCCGTAGAAATCAAACGTCGATTCGATGCGGATGTCGTCGAGCTGTTCCCCTTCAAGGTCCTTTGTCCCTTGCGGAGACGCAGCCCATCCCTTTTTTCCGTCAAACCCCTGCCGCTGCTTGAACATCCCGACCATTTCCGTTTCGGCGTATAGTTTGTTCGGGGCCTTCTGAACAACTTTCAGCTTGACGTCCATATTCTGGATCTTCCCGCTTAATTCGATCGTTTTATCCTTCATCCCCTTCAGCTTTGCCTTGCCGCCGCTCTTCTCGATCGACTTTGCGAAAATCTCCTCCGCCGTCATCGTCACCGCCGGTGCCCTTTTTTCGACGATGAGGTTCCCGTCTTCGTCATACACGGCGACCGGTCCGAACTTTGTCAGCTTCGCCTTGACCTCCTGCGCGGAGCCGACGACGATGATCGTCATCGCATTCGGTTCAAGGTATTTTTTCGCAGCGGCCTGGACGTCCTCGGCGGTGACGGAATCGAGACGCTTCAGGTATGTTTTATAGTAATCTTTCGGCAGGTTGTAACGCTCGATCGCGGTGGCCTCTTCGGCAACGGTATTTGCGTGTTCAAGCCCCCGCACAAATGAACCGCTCATATAATTCTTTGCCATCTGCAATTCTTTGGCGTCCACGCGTTCATCACGGATCCTGTTGAGCTCGTTGAAGATCTCCGTCAGAGCGCTGTCCGTAACCCCGTTCTTTGTCGATGTCGACGCGGTAAAGTTTCCGATAAGCTCGTCGGCGTTGAGGGAACTGTAGGCGCCGTAAGTGTACGCATGCTTTTCCCTCAGGTTAACGAAAAGCCGGAAGATGCCTCCGCCGAGGATGGTGTTCATCACCTGAGCGGGAAGGACGTCGGGGGAGACGCGCGGGAGGTTCACAACTTCTGCAACCCTGACGACGGACTGGACCGAACTCGGCCTGTCGACGAATGCCACGTGCACTTTATCCGGACGCTGCGGCGCGGCGAACACGGGCGAAGCGATCGTCCCTGTCGCCCAGGCTCCAAAATATTTATTCACGAGGTTCATGACGCTGTCTTTTTCGACGTCTCCGACGACGGCCATGATCGCGTAATTGGACTTGAAATACGTGTTGTATGCGTTGATGCATTTTTCGCGGGTCACGTTGCCGACGGTTGTTTCGGTTTCCACTTCGCCGTAAGGATGCTCGGCGCCGTACATGACCTTCTTTCGTACGACATCCACGATCATGCTGGGATCTGTCTTTCGGTACTGCAGCCCCGACTTTGTCTGAGTGATGATTTTATCCAGTTCATCCTGGGGAAATGAAGGATGAAGGGTGATGTCCGACATCAGGGCAAACAGTTTTTCGGTGTTCCTCGAAAGCCCCGAGGCATAGACGTTGGTTCCGCTCGAACTGAGATCGCCTCCGATCAGGTCGATCTCATCGTCCAGCTGGTCCTTGGTGCGGGTCGTGGTGCCGGTGCGCAGGAGTTGGCCGGCAATGTCGATGCATCCGGCGTCCCCTTTTTCGACGTCGGGCTTCCGGTCGATGAGCAGGCTGATGCTGACGGTCGGCAATTCCGTGTTCTTGACGATGATGACGCGAATGCCGTTTGGCGTTGTCAGGACGTCGTAATCAGGAAACGCTATCGCGGGAGCGGGGCCCGGCCCGGGGATCTTGCTTCTGTCCAGCTGAGCCTGGGAAAGGGAAAAGATCAGGCATAACAATGCGGCCGATACTGAGAAAGATTTTTTCATTGTGAGAGCTCCTTAATCCTACTGGACTTTTGTTTTTGGTAAATAATAGAGAACGGCCCTGTTCTTTTCGGTCAGGTATTGGTTCGCGACGCGCTTGATGTCTTCTTTCGTCACGGCCATGAATTTGTTGATCTCGGAATTGATGAGGTTTGCGTCGCCGAAAAAGAGATAATAATTCGCCAGCTCGGTCGCTTTTCCCTGGTCGGTCGAATTTTTTTCGATGAAGCCCGTTTCTTCCTCGTTCCGGATTTTCGTCAGCTCGTTGTCGGTGATGAGAGAATCTTTGACCTTCTGGATCTCATCCCAAATGCTCGATTCGATCTCCTTCGGCGATCTTCCGAAGTTGGCGACGCCGAAAAGAAGGAACAGCGACGGGTCCTCGAGGTCGAACGGGAACGACTGTACGCCGAGCGCGACCTTCTCTTTGTCGACAAGACGTTTCGTGAGCCGCGAACTTTCTCCCCCCGAAAGGAGCGTCGTCAGCATGCTGAGGGCGTAGTAGTCCTTTGTTCCCTCCGCCGGCATATGGTAAGCTTCGATCACGGCAGGGAGCTGGATGTTGTCGTACACCGTGTCGCGCACCTCGGCGGTCTGCGGCGGCTCGACGATCGTGGGCCGGTATATTTCCTTCGTTCCCTTTGGAATGCCGCCGTAGTATTTGTCGACCAGCGCCTTTGTCTTTGCGGTGTCGATGTCTCCGGCGATCACGAGACAGGCGTTGTTGGGAAGGTAGAACGATTTATAGAACTGATAGAACTCGTCGTACGATGCCCTGTCGATATACTGGAATGAGCCGATCGGAACCCAGCGGTAGGGATGGACCTTGTACGCGTGCGAGAACGTCTGTTCGATGAGTGACCCGTACGGCCTGTTATCGAGACTCTGTCTCCGTTCCTCCTTCACGACCGAACGCTGGGTTTCGATCCCGATGGAATCGACCTTAAGATGCAGCATCCGCTCTGACTCCATCCACATCGCGAGCTCCAATTGATTTGACGGGACCGTGATATAATAAACCGTTTTGTCGAAGCTTGTATATGCATTAAGCTCTCCGCCGGCGTTTTGCACCATCTTGAAGAATTCACCGCGGGGGATGTTCGGCGAACCTTCAAACATCAAATGCTCGAAAAAGTGGGCGAAGCCGGTCCTGTCTGGGTTTTCATTCTTCGATCCGACGTGGTAGACGACGACCTGCGAAACGATGGGCGATGAATGATCTTCGTGCAGAATAACGTGAAGGCCGTTGGGGAGCGTGTATTCGGTGAACTTGATGTTGACCTGGGCTGTCAGCGCGCTCCATGCAAACAGCGCAAGCAAGGAAATGAAGAAGCGTTTATTAACCACGACGTCCTCCTGACGGGAAAAATAGTTGGTCAAGTCGAATGTGATTTAATACCAATACGTTGCGAGACTTGGAGGGTTGCGTTTTTCCTGTGAAAAGTGAGGTTAGTGTACTACTATTATGGCACAAGTTCAATACAGTCTTCCGTATTGACAATCTAGACGGATAATCCGAAATTCTAATGGTTTTGATAAGAAAAAGCGCGAACAATGAATGACAAGATCGAGATACGGAAGATCCAATTTGGCTCGGGCCAATACAAGGAAGAGCTGGAATTGAGGAATAACGTGCTGCGTTTGCCGCTCGGGCTGAGTTTGTATGATGAGAATTTGACGAAGGAGGCCGATGACGTTCATCTTGGCGCCTTTGCCGGGGACCGGCTCGTCGGGGTCCTTATCCTGACGACAGTAGGCGGAAATGAGATCAAGATGCGTCAGGTTGGCGTTGCCGAGGCCTGGAGAGGGAAGGATGTAGGGGCAAAGTTGGTAGCATTCGCCGAAGATGTCGCCAGGAGCTTGGGCCGGAAGAAGATGGTGCTGAACGCAAGAAAATCCGTGATCGGTTTTTATGAAAAACTTGGATATGAAAAACTGGGAGGCGAGTTTGTCGAAGTCACAATTCCTCACCAAAAGATGAAGAAAGACCTGTGAAAAGAGGGCTTACTGACTTGGAATTTCCCTTCTTGCCTTAACCGGCGAATTTTCTTATATTTGTATGTCATGGGGGGAGGTCAATCAACAATGAACAATTAACAATGAGCAATGATCTTTAGTACTTGATTTTTTTCTAGTTGTTAGCTGTTCTTTGTTGATTGCTGGCTGTTTTGGTCAATCGGGGGTGTAGGTCAATCAACAATGAACAATGAGCAATGATCTTTAGTACTTGATTTTTTTCTAGCTGTTAGCTGTTCATTGTTGATTGTTAGCTGTATTGGTCAATCGGGGCTGTAGCTCAGTTGGGAGAGCGATTCGTTCGCAACGAATAGGTCGTCGGTTCGATCCCGATCAGCTCCACTAATCAGTAAACAGTTAGCAGTTAACGGTGATCAAAAAAAGATCAATTGCCCAAAGAGCCTTTTAACGGCTTACTGTTAACTGATCACTGTTTTGGTCAAGCCCTGTACAACCGTACGTCGCCCAACCCCGCCAGGTCCGGAAGGAAGCAACGGCCCGCTACCGAAAGTGTGATACAGTAAGCTTGACCTTTTTATTTCTATCCCGTAAATCCCCTACGATTAAATAGCTTGCAAGCCTGCCGGAATTTTCGTACCTTTACATGAATTTTATAAAAAAGGCGGTTGCGCCTTTTTCCAGGCAGCAAAATGCGATTCCGGCACTTCTCCGCCGGTTTTGAGCGGTAAGGTTCGTCATCGAACCTCGTTGCAGGGGGGGATACGTTTGCAGGCTTTAGAAATTCACTACACAAGCAATAATAGTCAGGAAGTTGCGCTGTTCCGCTATTCGATTGTCGCGTGCCAGAAGGGGATGAAAAATAATTTTATTCGGCGCAATTCAAGGAATGTAGTTTCATGAGAAAAGAAATAATCATTAACTCCACCGCGAACGAAGTTCGCATCGCCATCACCGAAGAAGGGAAGCTCGCTGAGCTCTTCGTCGAAACTCCAGAGAAGGAGAGGCTGGTAGGAGATATTTACGTCGGCAAGGTCGCGAAGGTCATGCCCGGGATTCAGGCGGCATTTATTGACGTCGGTCTGCCGCAGGATGCCTTCCTTCATTTTTCCGACATCGGCGCTTCGCTGGGCCAATACAACGCCATGCTCGGAGAGGACTCCGACATCGACACGGATGCGGACGATGATGAAGATGAGCCTCATCAATCGGCAGTTCCGGCCGCCGCGGCCGCGCCCCCGTCGCCAGACGGGTCATCGGCTGCCGTCGCTGTTCAGCCTCCTCCCGCACGCCAGGAAAATCGGCACGACCATCGTCCGCGGTATGATCAGCGGCAGCGCCGCAACGTCAACCTCACAAAGGGACAGGAAATCATCGTCCAGGTTACGAAAGAGCCGGTCGGAAAAAAGGGAGTTCGCGTCACGACCGAGGTCTCTCTCCCGGGACGTTTTCTTGTGCTCCTCCCGTTCGACGGGAAGGTCGGCATCTCGAAAAAGATCAGCAGTTTCAAGGAGAAGCGGCGTCTGCGGAAGCTGGTGCGCAGCATTCTCCCTCCGTCCTTCGGCGTTATCGTCCGCACGAATGCTGAGAACCAGGATGAAAAAGTCTTCCTTCAGGACCTTGAATCTCTTCTTGCGACGTGGCGCGAAATTGAGAAGGGGGTCAAAGAGGAACATCCCCCCGCGCTTCTCTATAAGGACATGGCGACGACCTCGAGCGTCATCCGCGATCTCTTCAGCGAGGACGTACAGCGCGTTGTCATCGACAATAAAAAATTGTTCAAGGAGATCAGGCAATACGTTAAACTGGTCTCCCCGCAGCTCGTAGAGAAGATCGAATATTACGGCAAGCGGGAACCGATCTTCGACGTGTTCGGCGTTGAGAAGGAAATCGCAACCACCCTCTCGAGAAAAGTATGGCTGAAGAGCGGCGGCTACATCATCGTCGACCACACCGAAGCCATGACGGTGATCGACGTGAACAGCGGACGGTACGCTGCGAAGCAGGAACAGGAACTGAATTCGCTGAAGACGGACCTGGAAGCGGCGCGCGAGATCTGCCGTCAGCTTCGTCTGCGCGACCTCGGCGGCATCATCGTCATCGATTTCATCGACATCGCGGACGAGAAGAACAAGAAGAAAGTCTACGACGAGCTGAAGAAGGAATTCCGGAAGGACCGCGCGAAGGTCACGGTGCTCCCCATGACGGAATTCTGCCTCGTCCAGATCACCCGGCAGCGGATCCGCCAGAGCATCATCCACAGCTTCACCGAGCCGTGCCCCGTGTGCGGCGGCAGCGGACTCATCCAGTCGAAGACGACGATCGTCAGCCAGATCGAGCGATGGATCCGCCGGTTCAAATCCGAGTCGAAGGAGTTCAGGCTCATTCTTCGCGTCCATCCGAGCATCGCCTTGCACCTGACGGAGGGTACGATCAGCCGGCTGACGAAAATTAAGCTCCGCTTCTTTGTCCAGATCAAGCTCGAAGAGGATAAAGGGCTCGCGATCGACGAATTTAAGTTCATCTCGCGAAAGCAGGATAAAGACATCACCGCTCAATATAAATCGTAGAAAGAGATCAATATGAAATTTTTTATCGACACCGCAAGCATCAAAGAGATCAAAGAGGCGAACGACCTTGGCGTCCTCGACGGCGTGACGACGAATCCGAGCCTCGTGGCGAAGGAAGGGAAAGAATTTATTCCGCTCCTCAAGGAAATTTGCGCCATTGTTCAGGGACCGATCAGCGCCGAAGTGGTCTCGACCGAGTTCGACGGAATGATGAAGGAAGGACGCGAGCTTGCGAAGATCCACGATAACATCGTCGTGAAAGTACCGCTCATTAAGGACGGATTGAAAGCCGTGAAGGCGCTGAAGGCCGAAGGGATCAGGACGAATGTGACGCTCTGTTTTTCCGCCAACCAGGCCTTGCTTGCGGCGAAAGCCGGAGCCTATTTCATCAGTCCGTTCGTCGGAAGGCTCGACGACATCAGCCATAACGGAATGGACCTGATCGGACAGATCGTGACGATCTACCATAATTACGGATACGACACGCAGGTGCTTGTTGCGAGCGTGCGCCATCCGCTTCACGTCATTGACGCGGCGATGATGGGCGCCGACATTTGCACGATGCCGTTCAAAGTCATCGACCAGCTCATCAAGCATCCGCTGACCGACATCGGCATCGAGCGGTTCCTCGCCGATTGGAATAAAGGCCAGAAAAAATGAAGCAAACGCCGTTTCATTCGATCCATCGAAAGCTCGGCGCAAAGATGGTTCCGTTCGGCGGTTTTGAAATGCCCGTGCAGTATTCGAGCATCATCGAAGAGCATAACGCGGTGCGCGCTGCTGTCGGCGTGTTCGACGTGTCGCACATGGGGGAGTTCGTTGTGAAGGGAAAGAATGCGGAAGCGTTCCTTCAGCGCGTCACGGTGAACGATGTTGCGAAACTGACCCCCGGCGAAGCGCAGTATTCCGCGATGTGCTACGACGACGCGGGAATTGTCGACGACCTCCTTGTCTATAAGCTTGCCGAAGACCGTTTCATGGTCGTCGTGAATGCTTCGAATATCGGGAAGGATTTTGAGTGGATGAGCCGGCACCTGACGCCCGGCGTTGAATTCCGGAACGACAGCGACGCAACGGCGCTCCTTGCGGTCCAGGGGCCGAAATCACAGTCGGTGCTTCAAAAACTGACGGCCGTCGACCTGAACTCGGTTTCGTATTATCGGTTCAAAGACGTAACTCTTGCCGGAGTCGCGATGATGCTTTCACGGACCGGATATACCGGCGAGCTTGGCTTTGAGATTTATTTTTCCCCCGAGCACGCCGAGCGCGTATGGAATGCTCTCTTTGACACGGGGAAGGAGTTCGGGATCGCGCCGGTCGGGCTTGGTGCCCGCGATACGCTCCGCCTCGAGATGGGATATTGTCTCTACGGAAATGACATTGACCAGACGACCAATACACTCGAAGCGGGGCTCGGCTGGATCACAAAACTGAAAAAGGGGGATTTTATCGGCAAGACAGTCCTTGAAAAAGTGAAGGCAGAAGGGTTGAAGCGAAAGCTCGTCGGTGTTGAGATCGAAGAAAAGGCCATTCCGCGGCACGGGTACGCTATTCATGCGGATGGAAAACCGATCGGCTCCGTGACCAGCGGGACCTTCTCTCCGTCCCTTGAAAAAGGAATCGCGATGGGATACGTCGAAGCGTCCTATTCTTCTCCCGGCAGTCCGGTCGGCATCGATGTCCGTGGAAAGGCCGTTCCCGGAAAAGTCACAGCGCTACCGTTTTTGAAGAGGTGAATTATCAACCGCCGGCAGTTGAGGGCCTGACGCCGAATTCTACGCTCAAGCAGTTCGAGCGCCATCTATTGAATAATGGTCTGGTGTTGCGATGAAACTTGACGTGTACTTTTCTCCTGCTCAAGTCGATGAGATGCAGCTGCGCGACAAGAATGTCGTCGTGATCGACGTACTGCGGGCGAGCACGACCATCGTAACGGCGCTGAACAACGGGGCCCGCGAGATCATCCCGGTCGGATCGATCGAATCGGCCGTGAAGGTGTCGGGGAATCTATTCGGGGATGTCGTGCTGCGCGGCGGCGAACGGAACGGAAAGATCATTACCGGCTTCAATTTGGGGAATTCCCCCAGCGAATACACGGAAGAGGCGGTCAAAGGGAAATCGATCATTTTCTGCACGACCAACGGTTCCTCGGCGATGGTGAAAGCGAAGTACGCCAAAAGGATGGCGGTCGCCGGCTTCATCAACGTGTCGATCGTGGCCGACTTTATCCGCCAGGCCGGCGAAGATTTTTCGATCGTCTGTGCCGGCGAAAAGCAGCTCTTTTGCATCGAGGATGCGGTCTGCGCCGGCATGCTGGTCAAAATGCTTGTGGAAGATTCGCCGATCGTCGTTGACGTGAACGATGCCGCCGGAGCCGCCCAGGTCCTCTATAAGACCGTGAGCAAAAATCTGCTCAAGATGGCGAGGAGCTCGGACCACGGAAAGTATCTCGTCGACATCGGCTTCGAGAACGACCTGAAAACCTGCGTGGACGTCGATTCCATCCCCGTCATTCCCCTCCTCATCGGCAACGTCATCAAGCTGAAGAAAGAGGAGACCAAGCATTCCATCACTCTCGACGTTCAAGAGGGATAAGAATTTTTTTTTCAATGGACGACACCTCAACCCTAACGGAACGACCAGCACCTCGCCGGAAGAAGAACGACGAGGGAAAAAACTCCCGCCGCAACAAACAGATCGCATCGTTCCTCGTCATGGTGCTCGGTATCCTTGTCCTGCTCTGCCTCGTTTCGTACTCTCCCGCGGACGAAGCGAGCGGCGACGTCCCCTTTTCACAGCTCTATAAAATCTTCACGAACGACCCTGTCATCCAGGAGAAAGCCGCGGCCACCGGCAACTGGCTCGGACTCGTCGGGGCCATCACGTCGAACTTCCTCATCAACTCCACGGTCGGCTACGCCGTCTTCGTCCTCCCGTTTCTCCTGCTCGCCTGGGGATGGATGACGCTTCGCCGCAGCGACATTCGCCGCCTTGTGTATTTCACGAATTATGTCATCGTCATCGTCGTCCTTTGGGCAACGCTCTGCGGACTGCTGAGGCTGGTAGGGATGTCCGAAGACCTTTCGCCGCAATGGAGCGGGGCGGTCGGTGCATTTCTCTCGATAGTGCTGAAGCAGTTGATCGGATCGGCGGGGGGCATCATCGTGACCCTTTCGCTCCTTTTCATTACGGTAACGCTCGCCATTGACCTCGACCTCCATGTCACGTCGGAACGGGTGAAAAATTTCTTCGTGATGACCGCATCGGCAATGAATGCGCTTCTGGGGCGTTGGAAAGAACAGCGCGCTCTTCGCGAGGTGGAAAAAGAAAAACAGAAGGCAATGATCGAGGTCAAGCGTCCGGCGGAAGAAATATCCTCCAGGCCGGACCGAGCCGTGAAGCAAAGGAATATGCCTCCGGTTGAAGAACCTGTGAAGACCGACGCGCCGCAGTCCGTCGGGACATTTGCCGTTGATGAAGCGGAGAAAGCCAATATTGCGTCATCGGAGCCTCAGGACGAAGCGCCCCTGGACATCAAGGAGATGGTGCGCGACGAGGAGGTCGATCTGGGTGAGCGCGATGTGGAGGATGAGGAAATCGATTACGTTTTTCCGTCGGTCGATCTGCTGAACACGCAGCGCCAGGCCGAAGCGATCGACGATGCGGAGCTCAAAGCCAACGCCGAGCTTCTCCGGGCGAAGCTCGCCGACTTCGACGTCGAAGTGGCGAACGTCAGCGTCACTCCCGGCCCGGTCGTGACGCTGTACGAGCTTGTCCCGGCGACCGGCGTCAAGGTCGCGAAGATCGTGAACCTCGCGAACGACCTCGCTCTTGCGATGCAGGCGAAAGGGATCCGCATCGAGGCGCCGATCCCGGGGAAAGGGACCGTCGGCGTGGAGATCCCGAATCATAAGCCGTCGCTGGTGACGATCCGAAGCATCATCAATTCGGCGAAATTCCGGGATGCTCAGGCGGCGCTTCCCCTCGCGATGGGAAAAACGATCTCGGGGGAGGTTTACGTCGATGACCTTTCCAAGATGCCTCACCTGCTCATTGCCGGCTCGACCGGCTCGGGAAAGAGCGTCGGCATCAATACGATCCTTGCCAGCATTCTCTACCGCCTGCATCCGTCCGAAGTGAAGTTCCTCATCGTCGACCCGAAGAAGATCGAGCTCAGCCTTTACAGGAAGCTCGAGCACCATTACCTCGCCGTCTCGAAGGACATCGATGAAAAGATCATCACGATGCCGCAAAACGCCGTGCTTGCGCTGAAGGCCGTCGAGCTCGAGATGGAACAGCGGTACGACAAGCTCGCGCATGCCGGCGTGAGGAACATCGCCGACTACAACGAACGGATCGGGTCGGGGCGGCTGAAGGATTCGGATACGCTGAAGCACAGAAAACTCCCGTATATCGTTGTCATCATCGACGAGCTGGCCGACCTGATGATCACGGCGGCGCGCGAAGTAGAAGAGCCGATCACGCGGCTCGCGCAGCTCGCACGCGCAGTGGGGATCCACCTCGTCGTTGCGACGCAGCGGCCTTCGGTCGATGTCATCACGGGGGTGATCAAAGCAAATTTCCCTGCGCGCATTGCGTACCAGGTTTCGTCGAAGACCGACTCCCGCACCATTCTCGACATGAACGGCGCCGAGCAGCTCCTCGGGAACGGCGACATGCTGTACCTGCCTTCATCAAGTCCCAAGCCGATCCGCATCCAGAACGCGTTTATTTCGAGCGACGAGGTCGAAGCGATCGTCGACCACATCGGCAAGCAAAAGGGATACAGCAGGCCGTTTGAACTCCCGTCGGTGCTGGAGAAACAGCGCGCCTCGATGAGTTCGGGAGGGGGAGAACGCGATGAATTGTTTGAGGAAGCTGCGCGGACCATCGTCCGCCATCAGCAGGGTTCGGTCTCCCTGCTGCAGCGGCGGTTGAAGGTCGGTTATTCGCGTGCGGCCCGTCTAGTCGATGAGCTGGAAGCGGCGGGCATTGTCGGACCGTTCGACGGGAGCAAAGCGCGCGAGGTGCTCGTGGAAAGCGAAGCGGAACTTGAAAGCATTCTGAAGAGTCTCATATGATGCGACGATCGGTTTCTTTTTTGACGGCAGGGATGTTGGCAGTCGGCGTCTCCGCGCTGGTCTTTTCCGCCCAGAAGGAAAAGCTGAGTGCGGCAGAAGTGCTTGAGAAAGTTCAACGCGCGTACGCGGGCGTCGACGATGCGTCGGCCGACTTCACGCAGACCGTTTCGCTCAGCTATGCAAAGGTCGAGCAATCCTTTACCGGGAAGGTGATGATGAAGAAAGGGAATAAATACCGCGTCGAGTCGCAGGAGCAGACGCTCGTGACCGACGGTAAAACGGTCTGGGCCTATTCACCGGTCAACAAACAGGTGCTGATCGATTCGTACAAAGAAAATCCGAACACGCTCTCGCCGGAGCAATTCCTCGTCGGTTTGCCGAAGAATTTCCGTGCCGCGCTTGTTGAGGATAACAGCGGCGACCGTCATGCCGCGTACTGCCTGAAGCTTTCGCCGACTTCCGGCTCCCCCAAGTCGATCAAGTCGCTGAAAGTATGGATCGATGACGCCGACTGGAGCGTCCGGCAGGTCGAGTATATCGACATGAACGAAACCCGGACCGTTTATACGATGACGAATATCCGTTTTAATCCGGGAATTCCGGACGAGCGTTTCACCTTCACCGTTCCCGACCATGTGGAAATCGTGGACCTTCGTTCTTCCGGCCACCCCGCCCCTCGCCAGTAATCCGGCCCCACTTCGATGAAACGGTCCAAAAACTATATCCGGTACATCGTCAGCTTCGTCATCATGGCGCTGTTCATGTACCTTGCGTTTCGCGGGCAGGATCTCAACGCGCTTTGGGCGTCGTTGACCCAGGTCCGCTTCATCTGGATCGTCTATCTTGTCGTGGGCGGCATCTTGAGCCATGTCGTGCGGGCATGGCGCTGGCAGTATCTTCTCAACCCCATCAAAAAGAATGTCACACTGCGGAATTGTTTTTCGGCCGTGATGATCGGATATATGATCAATAATTTTCTTCCGCGGGTGGGAGAGGTTGTCCGTCCGTATACGCTCGGAAAACTTGAAAACATTTCAAAGACAGCGGCGTTCGGAACGGTCATCATCGAAAGGATCATCGACATCATCACATTCTATTCGATCCTGCTTGCCGTCATGTTCATTTACTCCGACTCGTTTGCGCAGCTGTTCCCGTCGTTCGCTTCGATCGAGCCGATCTTTCTTGCGGGCGCCGTTTTCGGGCTCGTTTTTTTTATCTTCCTTTTTTTCAAAGCAGAGCTCATTTTTTCCTTCCTAAAAAAAGGCCTCGTCTTTTTGCCGCAGAAGATCCGGACCACGATCGACCGTACATTTGATTCCTTCATCAGCGGGTTTGCCGTCGCGAAGCAGCCGGGGGATTTCGCGATGATCATCGTGACGAGCTATATCATTCAGGGACTTTACCTGCTGTTGATGTATATCCCATTTTTTGCCTACGACGGGATCGTGAGCCATTCGCTTGATTTTGGTTCCGCGGCAATTTTGCTCGTGGTTTCCACCGTCGCCTTTGCCGTGCCGACGCCGAGCGGATTCGGCACGTACCATTCGTTTACGTCGTTCACGCTTACGCAGCTCTATCATGTGGACAGTGTGACGGCATTGAGTTATTCGGTCCTGACGCACGAAGTCGGTGTTCTTCTGACGTTGGTCATAGGATTGTATTACTTTTTTAGAGACCATATCCGTGTTACCGAAATTGTCGCCGATGCCGGATGACGGCGGGCGGATCCATTGAATGAGGTGCAGTCTATGAAACAAGTTTCGCAGGAAATGAAGAAGGGGACCATGCACGTGGAAGAGGTTCCCGAGCCGGCGCTCCGGAGCGGGGGCGTGGTCGTCCGCAACGAATACTCTCTCATCAGCGCCGGGACGGAACGCTCGTCCGTTCAAAAGCGGAAGGGGAGCATGATCTCCAAGGCGCGCTCGAACCCCGACATGGTGAAGCTCGTCCTTCAGCAGATGAAGCAGCAAGGCGTGATGAACGTTTACAGGAAAGTGATGACAAAACTCGAGGCGTTCGGCCCGCTCGGCTACAGCTCTGCCGGGACCGTCATCGGCGTCGCGGGGGATATTGACGATTTTTCTGTCGGCGACAGGGTTGCGTGCGGAGGCAGTTCGGCGAACCATGCCGAAGTGCTCTTCGTCCCGAAGAATCTCTGCGCCAAAGTCCCCCCCGAACTGTCGATGAAGGAGGCAGCGTACACGACCGTCGGAGCGATCGCGCTCCAGGGAGTACGGCTGACGGCCCCGACGCTCGGAGAGACCGTCGCCGTCATCGGGCTCGGACTGGTCGGACAATTGACGGTTCAGATTTTGAAAGCCGCCGGATGTTCGGTCGTCGGCATCGACCTCGACGCACGCTCGGTGGCGCTGGCGAAAACCCTCGGTGCCGATGCGGCCTTTCACCGGAATTCGAGGGGATTGACCTCGGATATCCAGTCCCGCACTCGGGGGCTCGGCATCGATGCAGTGATCATCACGGCGGCGACAAAAAGCAGCGACCCGGTGCAGCTGGCGGGGGAGATCGCGCGCGACAAGGGACGCGTTGTTTTAGTCGGCGACGTCGGAATCACCATTCCGCGCGCCCCGTATTACATGAAAGAACTTGAGTTCAGGATCTCACGGTCGTACGGTCCCGGACGATATGACAAGTCGTACGAAGAAAAAGGGATCGATTATCCGGTGGCGTTCGTCCGCTGGACAGAAAAACGAAACATGGAAGAATTCCTTCGGCTTGTGCAGGAAAAGAAAGTCGACGTCGAAAAGCTGACGACACATACCTTTCCAATCGCAGAAGCGTTGAAAGCGTATCACTTGATCTCGAAGGGGGCGAAGGAGCGCTATATCGGCGTGATGCTTGAATACCCGCACGAAAGGAAAGCGGCGGCGAAGAGCGTCCTCGTCGCCCCGCCGCGGGAAACAAAGGGATCGCTGTCGGTGGGATTCATCGGCGCGGGGAACTTTGCCCAGAGCTCTCTTTTGCCGTTCATTGATGTCAAACGGGCCGCCTTAAAGAGCGTGTGCACCTCCAACGGTTTGAACGCCAAGAACGTCGCACGGCAGTTCGGCTTCGAGTCAGCGACCGCCGACCCGAAGGAAATTTTCGCGTCGAACAATATCGATACCGTCTTTATCGCGACGCGCCATAATCTTCATGCCGCGATGTGTGTCCAGGCAATGAAGCATCACAAGAATGTCTTCGTTGAAAAGCCCCTTGCGCTCAACGAACGCGAGCTCGACGAAGTCGTCAAAGCCCACGATGCGGCGAAACAACAATCGCATCTCCGGTTCATGGTCGGATTCAACCGCAGGTTTTCTCCCTCGGTGCGGCAGGCCAAGGCCTTCTTCGACAATGCGGCTGAACCGATGCTGGTCAATTACAGAGTGAATGCCGGTTTTCTTCCCAAAGATCATTGGACGCAGGATCCTGTTGAAGGGGGCGGAAGGATCATCGGCGAAGTATGTCATTTCATCGATACGATCCAGTATCTTACGAACGGCGAACCGGTCTCGGTTTTTGCGCAATCGCTGTCGCTGGGGGGAGAGCGGACACAAGGCGACAACGTTGCGATAACGATCCGGCTTTCGAACGGCTCCGTCGGCGTGGTCACGTATCTCGCGAACGGCGATCCGGCGGTATCGAAGGAACGCATCGAAATGTTCTCGGGGGGGAAGACGGCGGTCATCGACAATTTCAAAGTGCTGGAGATGTTCCATGGAGGCGCGAGAAAGGTTCAGGAAACTTCTTCTATTGAAAAGGGGCATAAAGCCGAAGTCGAGGAATTTATCAGCTCTGTCCATCTTGCGAAAGACCTCATCCCGTTCCAGAGCCTCGTCGCCACCACAAGGGCGACGTTCAAGATCATTGAATCGTTGGAGACCGGACTTCCCGTTGAACTCTAAGCTGTCAGCGTCAGCCGGAAAATTTCTTTCAAGTATGGTCGCCGTGATATGCTGCACGGCTGTTTCATTTGCGCAGGCCACGCTGCCCCCCATCGTCATTCCGCCGCAGGATAATTCTTTTGCGGTGTACGGCGGCATGGGGGTCTCTCTTGCCGCGGCTCCCGGCCTGGTGAAATATCTTAACACGCTCGCCGACCCGGCACAGCAGGTCCCGGATTTCGGCACCAATATCGAATTTTTTGGCGGCGCCGAATTTCCGGTCACGGATCAATGGGGGGGAGCGCTCGAGTACGGATACCTTTTCAAATCATACACGCTTCCGAATTCCATCGCGGGGACGTATACAGAATTCTATTCGGTCAGCATGCCGACGGCGATGGCGCAGTATGTTTTTTCCGGGATCGGATATTTCATCAAATTCGGGGGGGGACTCGGTTACCACACCGGGTCGCTGGAGCAAAAAGATTCCTACGGCAACGATATCACGTATTCCACCCACGGGATCGGTTTCAAGGCGCAGGCAGTCGGGCAAACCGCCTTCGACGGCCATTTTTACGGATACATCGGGGGATCGATGAGATGGGAGCTGCTCGGGAACCTGAAAAATGGGAGCGGGACTGTTTTGCAGAATGAAGGAAGGGCGGCGTCCCTGTCGATGTTCGTCGTGGGGGTCAATTTCGGGGTCATCTATTATTTTTAAGCAGGAGGAAGAAACGCATGAAAGCAGCTCTGATCGTGTTTGCCGGGACAATTTTTCTGAGCGCATTTTCGGTGAGCCAGGATTCCAGTTCAACCAAGAAAGGAAAACCATCAGTGGAAAAAAACAAAGAACCGCACGGTCTTGTCGTCATCAAAACTTCGATGGGAGATATCACCGTTCAATTGGCGGATGATAAAGCGCCGAAGCATGCGGCAAATTTCCGCAAGCTTGCAAAAGAGGGATTTTATGCCGGAACGACGTTCCATCGCGTTATTCCCGGATTCATGATCCAGGGAGGGGATCCGAACTCGAAGGGGGACGACCGGTCGAAAGACGGGCTCGGCGGACCGGGATATACCATCGACGCCGAGATCGGGTTGAAGCACGATCGCGGGGTCATTGCAGCGGCGAGGCAGGGAGATGCCGTGAACCCGCTCCGCAAATCGAATGGCAGCCAGTTCTACATCACCGTGGTGCCGACCCCCTCCTTAGACGGCCAATATTCCGTTTTCGGAAAGGTCGTCAAAGGGATGGAGGTCGTCGACAAGATCGTTGCCGTCCCGCGTGACCGGAATGATAATCCTCTTCACAAAGTGGTTATCGAAAAAGTGGTAGTGCAATAGCACGCCGTACGCCAATGGCAAAGAGCGCAAAAACGAAATCCTCCGTCGATACCTTTCTCTCCTCCATCAAAAGAAAGGATTTTGCCCCGATCTATTTTTTCTCGGGCGAAGAGGATTTCCTGATCGATGAAATTATCGATGCCGTCGTCGAGGAAGGCATCGACCCCGCGACCAGGGGTTTCAACCTGGACGTGATTCACGGGAGCGAAACGGACGGAAAAGACATTGTCTCCATCGCTTCGTCCTTTCCGATGATGGCCGAGCGCCGGGTCGTCATCGTCAAGGATTTCGACCGGGTGGCGAACAAGGAGCTGATCGAGCCCTATGTTGAGCATCCGTCCCCTTCCACCTGTCTCATTCTGACCGCTTCAAAGCCCGATACACGCAAGAAACCGTACCCGCTGCTGAAAAAGAATTCAGTCGTCGGGGAATTCAGCCGGCTGTACGATAACGAGGTCCCCGGGTGGATCCAGCGCCGCGTGTCGCAGTTCCGCAAGACCATTACGCCGGAGGCGGCGGAACTGCTGCAGGCATACGTCGGCAATTCTCTCCGTGAAGTCTCGAATCAGATCGACAAATTGCTGATCGCGATCGGTTCGAAATCGATGATCGAGCTGGAGGATGTGGAGGCTGTCGTCGGCATCTCCAAGGAATTCACTGTCTTTGAACTGACAAAGATGGTCGGCGAAAAAAATGTCTCGAGATCGCTCGAGATTGTCGAACGGATGCTCGACAGCGGAGAATCCCCGCAGCTGATCATCGTCATGCTCACGCGTCATTTTATCATCATGGCGAAGCTGCGTGAACTTCAGGCCTCCTCGAAATCCGAGTTCGAGCTCGCCGGCGCCGTCAGAGTCAGCCCCTATTTCATTAAAGAATATCTTTCCCAGCTTCGCGGCTATTCTCCAGCGGCCATCGAAAACGCATTTCTCGCTCTGACGAAAGCCGACCGTGAATTGAAGTCCTCCGCTGCCGACCCGAAGCTCATCATGGACGTTGTGTTGTGCGAGATCATGAGGCAGCCGTCCGTTCAAGCTCCTTCCACATAATTGTTCCGCATGCACCTTCTTTCTCCGCCGACGAATTCCGAGTGGCTGTCTTTTTCTCTCCTCTTGTTTGGACTGACGTCCTTCATCGTCCTTGCGGAAGGGGTGAGGAAGGCGCTCCGCTGGTCCCCCGAAGTAACGCGGAAACTGGTCCATATCTCCACCGGCATCCTGATCTTCTTCGCTCCCCGGATATTCGTGTCGGGCATTCCGGCGATCCTCCTGGCTGTGATCTTCATCGTCGTTAATTTTGCCGCCATAGAGTTCGGCCTGTTGAAAGGGATGCACGGGACAAACAGACGGTCGTACGGGACGGTGTACTATCCCCTTTCATTTTTGATCCTTGTGTTGTTGTGCTGGGACTCGATGCCTCAGCTTATTTCTGCGTCGATCCTCGTGCTCGGATTGGGGGACGCCGCGGCGGCCATCGTCGGCGAGAACCTTCGTTCGCCTCACAACTATGCTCTGACAAGCGACAAAAAGTCTCTCGAAGGTTCGTTCGCAATGTTTGCAACAACATTTCTGATTGTTGTCGTCGTTCTTGAGACGATGTCCGGGCTTATGATGAATGCTCAACTTTCCCGCTCGCTTCATCTGTCGCATCATGTTGCCTCGGTCCTTATTGCTTTTGCCGTTTCGCTTTTTGCGACTGCATGGGAAGCGATCTCCTCAAAGGGCCTGGACAACCTTGCGATCCCGCTTTCGACGGCGTTCGTTCTTCATTATTGTCTTTCACCGCTTCCGCACCATGTACCCGTCCAGTTTATCGCCGGCGTCGTGCTTGCACTGGTGTTCGCGGCCATTTCGTTCTCGCTCCGCTTCTTATCGGCCAGCGGGAGCGTGGCGACATTCATTCTTGCCGCGATAGTTTTCGGATCGGGGGGATGGCAATGGACCATCCCTATCCTGGCATTCTTTCTTCTCTCGAGCCTGCTTTCAAAACTCGGCAAGAAAAGAAAAGCGGCCTTCCAACTGATGTTCGAAAAAAGCGATACCCGGGATGCGGGGCAGGTTGCGGCGAACGGCGGTGCCGCGGGAATCATCATTCTGTTCTGGTATTTCTTTCCGGGATATCCCGGATGGTACGCGCTGTATCTTGCGTCGCTCGCCGCGGTGACTGCGGATACGTGGGGGACAGAGATCGGTCTGTTGGCAAAAGGATCTCCCCGCTCGATCACGACCTTGAAAAAAGCAGAAACCGGCACGAGCGGAGCCGTCTCCATCGCCGGAATCGCTGGAGGAGCGCTCGGAGCACTCTTCATTGCGTTGAGCGGATCCGTTTGGCTGGCCGGCGATGTACTCATCCGTGCGTTCGTGTTGATTGTTGTGTCGGGGATAGCTGGTTCGCTTGCGGACAGTTTTCTTGGAGCAACGCTTCAGGCAAGGTATCAGTGTGACGTGTGCAGGAAGATGACGGAGCGGACAACACATTGCGATACGCCCGCGCAGCTCGCCGGGGGTGTACGATGGGTGAACAATGATGTTGTGAACTGGGTTTGCGCAATTGCCGGCCCCTTCTTTTTCCTCCTGATGTTCTCTGTACCAATGTAGGAATCTGCCCGAATTTCCTTCGTAACGCTCTCGTACAGCATATTGCCGTCATCCTTATTCACCTTTACTTTCCCCCAAAAGATTGCTATTTTGTTGGTGAAAACCTATGAAAACGGTAACAATTTCTTCAATTTCCATCGGCGGAAGCAATCCTTTGGTGCTGATTGCCGGTCCCTGCGTCGTCGAAAGCCGGGAGATGGTTCTATCCACCGCGGAAAAGATCAAAGAGATCACATCGCGGCTTGGCATCCCTTTCATCTTCAAATCGTCATACAAAAAGGCGAACCGGACGAGCGTCAGAGGATTTACCGGAATCGGCATTGATGAGGCGTTAAAAATTTTAGCGGAGATAAAGAAAGGGCTTGCCGTTCCGATACTGACAGATGTCCATTCGGTCGAAGAGGTCCATGCCGCAGCCCAGGTCGCCGATGTTCTTCAGATCCCGGCATTTCTTTGCCGTCAAACAGACCTTTTGGTTGCGGCAGGGAGGACGGGGAAGGCGGTGAACATCAAGAAAGGCCAATTCCTTGCCCCCGAAGATATGAGGCATCCCGTGGAAAAGGTCGCTTCGACAGAAAATGAAAAAATTCTTGTGACCGAGCGGGGAGCGACGTTCGGTTACCACAACCTTGTCGTCGATATGCGCGGCTTGCCGATAATGCGCTCGCTCGGTTATCCCGTTGTCCTGGACGCGACGCATTCAGTCCAACTTCCCAGCAACGACAGCGGGCAGAGCGGCGGACAGCCGCAGTATATCTTTCCGATCATGCGCGCCGGCGTGGCGGTGGGGATCGACGGATTATTTGTCGAGACGCATCCCGAGCCTGCCAAAGCGCTCAGCGATGCGGCAAGCCAGCTTCCGCTTTCACGCCTGGAAGAATTGCTCGCCCAGGCGAAGGCGATCGATTCCCTTGTGAAAAAGAACGGATGGTCGTGAACCACAGTTCCTCCCGCAACGGGCAACAGGCGCTGTATCCCCGGCAGCTGACTCCGTTTGAACGGACTACGCTGCTCTGGCTGCTTCCTGAATCAAAGCCGGGATACAGGGAATACCGCAGGTATGTTTCGGAATGGGTTGTTGTCGGCGAAGGCCGCAGGGGAACGGGAAATTATATTCTGGCCGAGAAAGAAATTGTTCCGGACGTGGAATCGCCGCTGCCGCAGGTGTTCGCGTATGGAGTGGTTGAAGCCGAGGAAGCGAGCATCGCCGCGACGCTCCGCGAGCTGTTCGAGGACCAGCTTGAGTTCGAGATCGTCGGACTGAACAGCGATGCGATTCCGGAAAAACTCTCGGTGCGCCGGCAGTGGAATTTTTCGGCATGGTCGCCGGGCCAGCCGTGTCCGGCGTGCGGCGCGCAACCGCGGGAAGTGTTGCTCCGGAGGGAGGTTGGCGGGGATGCAACCCTCGCTGTCTGTTCAGCCGATAAAAAGATCTGGATCCATGACGCCGGCGACGGGGTCAATCATCTCGTGCCGGTGACGAATTTTCACAACGCGCTGATGTTGTACAAGAACATCCGCGATCCGAAGGTCGCCCTTGCCGCGGAGAATTTTTTCAGGGACCTCCGGACGTACTCCGATACCGACCTCGGCGCGGCCTTCGTCCAATACAATAAATTGAGAAAAAAGATCGACCTTGGCAGAATAGCAGCACCGGCTTCAAGGAAGTCGACGCTGGCCGGTAAAATTCTCTCATTCTTTAAAAAATGAATACTCCATCGTTTGAAATTGAAAAGGGGAAGCACGTCATCCGCGTGGAAGCGCAGTCGTTGGCCGCGCTCGTCGACAAGATCGACGAAACGTTCGAACAGGCCGTCAAGGTCATTTTCGAAGCGAAGGGGCGGATCGTCGTGACGGGGATGGGGAAGTCGGGGATCATCGCGCGCAAGATCGTTGCGACGATGAACTCGACCGGCACACCGGCCATTTTTCTTCATCCTTCGGATGCCGTCCACGGCGACCTGGGAATGGTGCGGAAAGAGGACGTCGTGGTTTGTCTCTCGAAGAGCGGCGAGACGCAGGAGATCTCGAACCTGATACCGATGTTCAAGCGGATCCAGGTGCCGGTCATTGCCATGCTCGGGCGCGTCAACTCGTCCATCGCACGCCAATCGGACGTGGTCCTCGATATTTCAGTGGAAGAGGAGGCCTGTCCGCACGACCTGGCTCCGACGTCGTCGACGACGGCCGCTCTGGCGATGGGGGACGCTCTTGCCATCACGCTCCTGGAAAAAAGAAATTTCAGCAAAGAAGATTTTGCGATGTTCCATCCGGGGGGGAACCTCGGCAAGCAGCTCCTCCTGAAGATCGAAGAGCTGATGACCGGCGGGGCCGCTGTCCCTACGGTGCCCCTCACGGCGAGTTTGAAGGATACGATCATCGAAATGACCACGAAACGGCTCGGCGCGACGTGCGTTGTCGATGCGGAGGGAATTCTCAAAGGCGTGATCACGGACGGCGACCTTCGCAGGCTTCTGCAAAAAACGACCGACGTCTCCGCGGTGACTGCGGAGCAGGTCATGACGCGCAATCCAAAAACGATTTTGTTCGGCGCTCTTGCCGCCGCGGCCCTTCAGGAAATGGAAACGTTCAAGATCACGCAGCTGATCATCGTCGACCGCAGCCATCGCCCTGTCGGCATGGTGCATATCCATGAACTGGTGAAGGCAGGCCTGGCGTCACAGGAACGAGGATAGCGTGGTAAAGGAATGCTTCGTTTTTCTCGCCGCATCTCTTTTCTTGTTCTCCAACGGATGTGAGGAAAAGATCAAGCCTTCCGTCCTGGGCGGCGTCTCGAGCGCTGCCCTTCCTTCGCAGGAAAGCTGGAACACCACCGTCACGTTCACCGACTCCGGCACCGTCAAAGCGATCTTGAAGGCGGGACACATCGCCGCCCTTGAGACGACGAAGCAAACGCTGCTCGACAGCGGAGTCCACGTCGATTTCTTCGACGAGCACGGCGTACACTCGTCGGTGCTCACGTCCCGCACCGGCAAAGTGGACGAGAACACCAACGACCTCGAAGCGGACGGAAATGTCGTGGTCGTTTCGGACAGCGGCGTCGTGGTCGAAACGGAGAAACTTTTATGGGATAACCGGCGCCAGCTGATCCATTCGGACGAGTTCGTGACGATCACCTCCCCGAAGGAAACTTTGCAGGGGCACGGATTTGAGTCCGACCAGAATTTGAAAAATTACAAGATCTTTAAGGTCACCGGCTCGGCAAAGCCGCAATAACGTGAAACCATGACAAGGGCGCCAATACTACTTCTGGTTCTTTTACTCTCGAACGCGGTCGCGGATGCCCAGGGGAAAGAGAATATTGTCCTCAAGAATGCCGACGTCTTTGTCGGCAGGAATGTGAACGGCGAGGATATCCGCGAGTGTACCGGGAACGTTCACTTCGTGCAGGGGAACGTCCTCGTCTGGTGCGACCGGGCGATCCAGCATTTGGCAAAGAATGAAGTTGAGCTGATGGGGAACGTCAGGGTTCTCCGTGATACCGTGAAGCTGACGGCGAAGCATGGGACCTATGACGGCAACACGAAAAAGGCCGTGTGTGAGGACGGCGTGAAACTCGAGACGAGCCACATCGTGCTGACGGCCGATTCGGGGACGTACTTCACCGAAGAGAAGAAATCGTTCTTTCGTTCGCACGTCTGCGTGGTCGATTCCACGACCACGATCTTCAGCGACGAGCTGACCTATCTGGAAAAGGAGCGGGAGTCGATCGGCGTCCACAACGTGAAGATCGTGAACTCCGAAAATCATGTCCGCCTGTTCGGCGACTACCTCGAGCATTTTGACGAGTCGAAGTATTCGAGGGTCACGGAACACCCGCGGCTGATGCAGATCGACACCTCATCCAAGGGAGAGATCGACACGCTCGTCGTCAAAAGCATTGTGATGGAATCGTTCGACGACTCGACGAAGAAATTGATCGCGACCGACAGCGTGGCGATCGCCCGAGGTCCTCTGGCCGTCCGCTGCGGGTGGGCGCGGTATTTTATCCAAAAAGAGTTCATGGAATTGCGGCAGGACCCCGTCGTCTGGTACGAGGACAACCAGGCCACCGGCGATTCGATCTCGCTCTTTCTCTCGCACAATAAATTGCAGCGGGCGCTGCTGCAGGGGAGAACGTTCGCCCTCTCCGTCAGCGACAGCGCGTATCCGTCCCGCTACAACCAGCTGACCGGAAGAAAGATCGAAATGTTCTTCGAGGATGACAAGCTGCGCGAAATGGCCGTGGACCAGAATGCGATCAGCCTCTATTATCTGTACGACGGGAAAGACCCGAACGGCTGCAACAGAACGAGCGGCGACAAAATCACGATGTCGTTCGTCGCAGGGAAGATCGATATGATCCGGATCGTCAGGGGGATCGAAGGAACGTATTATCCGGAGAACATGGTCTTGAAGAAAGAGAACAAGTATAATCTTGACGGTTTCGAGCTGCGGGGGAACCGGCCGACGTTGGATTCAATTTTTCCATCTCTGAAAAATTTATGACCGAAACCCAGTCAGCGACTGACGGTACCCCCCTCTCTCCGGATCCCCGTAATGGGGCGCCGGACTACAGGATCGTCCTGCGCGCCGACAACCTGGTGAAGCTCTATAAAAAGCGGGCTGTGGTGAAAGACGTTTCGGTGAACGTCCGGCAGGGAGAAATTGTCGGGCTGCTCGGACCGAACGGCGCGGGAAAAACGACCACATTTTACATGATCGTCGGTATGATCAGGCCGAACGGCGGAGACGTCTATCTCGAAGACAAGAATATCACGCGGCTGCCGATGTATAAGCGCGCTCATGCAGGCGTCGGCTATCTTCCCCAGGAACCGTCCGTGTTCCGGACGATGACGGTGAGAGAGAATATTCTTGCCGTGCTCCAGATGACGAAACTCCCCGCCCAGGCGCAGGCCGAGCGATGCGACAAATTGCTGGAGGAATTCGGACTCACGCATCTGGAGAAGAGCAAAGGCTACGTTCTCTCCGGGGGCGAACGGCGGCGGACGGAGATCGCGCGCGCCCTCGCGACCGACCCGAAGTTCATCTTGCTCGACGAGCCGTTCGCGGGCATCGACCCGATCGCCGTGGAGGAGATCATGAGGATCGTCACCGGTCTCCGATCGCGCGGCATCGGCGTCCTGATCACCGACCACAACGTCCACGAAACGCTCTCGATCACCGACCGCTCGTACCTGTTGTTCGAAGGGAAGATCTTGAAAGCCGGGTCCGCCGAGTTTCTGGCCAACGACCCGGAAGCAAGGAAGCTCTATCTCGGAGAGAGTTTTAAGCTGGATCGGTATGAGTAACGGGGGGGGATGAAAGAGATAGAATACAGAATACAGAAGTCAGAATTCAGAATACAGAAGTCAGAATCTAACTATGGGGGATTTTATGGGGAACATTGCAGCTCGGTCGTTTGAAGATTTGGTTGTTTGGAAGAAAGCGCATCAATTGGTTTTGCAGATTTATCGATTCACAGGCTTATTGCCTGCAAATGAAACGTATGGACTTGCTTCGCAAATGAGAAGATGTGCGATATCAGTTCCCGCAAATATTGCCGAGGGATTTAAAAGAAGAGGAAAGCCCGACAAAGTGCGTTTTATGAACATTGCTCAAGGCTCCTTAGAAGAATGCAGATACTATCTGATTCTTGCGAAAGATCTTCACTATGGAGAAACAGGAATGCTCGCTATGATGGTAGAGGATGTGAGCAGGATTCTCGAAGTATATTCGAACACTATTCGGAAAAGCTTCTGACTTCTGACTTCTGTCTTCTGTCTTCTATCCTCTGCATTTTGAATTCATAGCTTATTGAAAAGGAAAAAGATTTTCAACTCATCACTATCAGAGGGTCCAAAAAATGGTTGTTGTACTCGAGCAGCATGCTACTGAAGCGGATGTAGAGCGCATTATCAAGGTCCTCAACGATTTCGGGTTCGACGTTCACCGCTCGACGGGGGTCAATCAGACCGTGCTGGGTGCGATCGGCGTCAAGCCGGATTTCGATACGAGACAGGTGGAATTGCTGCCGGGAGTTGCGCACGTGTACCGCGTGACCGACCCGTTCAAGCTTGCCAGCCGGTCGTTCCATCCGGAGAATTCCGTCTTCGACATCAAGGGGGTGAAGATAGGCGGAGAAGAGATCATCGTCATGGCCGGCCCCTGCTCTGTCGAGAGCGAGAAGCAAATTTTTGCCATCGCACAGCATGTGGCGAAGCACGGCGCAAAATTTCTCCGCGGCGGAGGGTTCAAACCCCGCACGTCGCCGTATTCGTTCCAGGGGATGGGCGAGGAAGGGCTGAAGCTGATGCGGCGGGCCGCCGACGAGTTCGGTCTGCTGGTCATCACCGAAGTCATGGATTCGAACCAGATCGAGCTTGTCGAGAAGTATGCCGATGTTCTCCAGATCGGCGCGCGCAACATGCAGAACTATAATTTCCTGAAAGAACTCGGCAAATCCCGGAAGCCGGTCATGCTGAAGCGTGGCCTCTCGGCGACGATCGAAGAATGGCTGATGTCGGCCGAGTATGTTCTGGCGGGAGGGAACAAGCAGGTGATCCTCTGCGAGCGGGGCATCCGGACGTTCGAGACCGCAACACGCAACACGATGGACATCAGCGCGATACCGGTCATCCATGCGAAGAGCCACCTGCCGATCGTCGCCGACCCTTCGCACGGCATCGGCATCCGCGATAAAGTGACGCCGATGGCGCGCGCTTCCGTCGCCGCCGGCGCGGACGCCATTATGGTGGAAGTCCATAACGATCCCGACCACGCAAAATCGGACGGAGCGCAATCGCTCTTCCCCGAACAATTCGACGAGTTGATGAAGCAGGTGAGGATCATCGCTGAAGCGATCGGGAGAACCGTAGGATAGAAAAAGTCAAAAGTTAAAAATTAAGAATCAAAAATCCACGGACGCCTCTTCTCATTGAAGTCAACTGTTGATTGGTTATGAAAGTTTTCTCTCGTTCCCGATCGGAGTTTGGGAACAAGAAGGGAAATTCTCAATCGGTAACACTTCCGAATTTTTAGCCTGTTGCTGTTCATTGTTCATTGTTGATTGATCATGCGTGTTTCTATCATCGGTCTTGGTGTTGTCGGCGGTTCGCTGGGCATCGCGATCAAACAGAGTAACTCCGGCGTCACGGTAACCGGGTTCGATTCACCCGAGGTGCTCCGACGCGCGAAGAGACGGAAGGCGGTCGATCTCTCCGCTGCATCGGTCCGGAGCGCCGTCTCGGATGCCGATATTGTTTTCTTATGCACGCCGGTCGATTCGATCATAAGAATTTTACCTGCGGTCTCACGCAGTATTGCTCCCAATGCGATCGTCACGGACGTCGGCAGCGTGAAGGGAGTTATTCAATCGTACGCCCAAAAATATTTTTCGTCGAGGGGAGTATTTGTGGGAGGACATCCGATGGCCGGTTCCGAAGGGAGCGGCATCGAATACGCCGACGGCCTCCTTTTTCAGAATGCCGTTTATGTCCTTTGCCCTCTCCCCGGAACGGGGAAGAAGATCCAGCCGTTGTTCTCCTTGTTGAAGTCCATCGGTGCGCGTGTCGTGACGATGAACGCGCGGGAACACGACCGTGTTGCGGCAGTCATCAGCCATCTTCCGCAGCTGGTCGCGGTCGGATTGATGGACAATGCGGCCCGCGAGAATAAACGGGACCCGGCCATCCTCAGGCTTGCAGCGGGCGGATTCAGGGATATGACCCGGATCGCATCGAGTCCTTTCGGGATGTGGAAAGAGATCCTGTCGAACAACAGGAGCGAGGCAGGGCGGGCAGTGGCGGAATTTGAAAAACTGCTCAAACAGATCCGGAAAGAACTCTCCCAACGTACGCTTTCGGAGGTGGGGAAGAAATTCGTCCGCGCAAAATCGTTCCGGGATGCAATTCCGAAGAATTCAAAAGGTTTCCTGCATTCGCTCCATGATCTCTTTGTTTGGGTCGACGATAAGCCCGGAATGCTGGCGCGGGTAGCTGCGGCTCTGTCTGGCGCCGGCATCAACATCAACGACATCGAACTTTTGAAAGTGCGGGAAGGCCAAGGGGGCACATTCCGCCTGGCGTTCGATTCCGCAGAAACCTCCCGCATGGCCGCACGAGTTCTCCGGAAGAAAGGCTTCAGAGTTGTCGCCAATTAATTTTGCCACGCCATAATTTCGGAAAGGATCCTTAGAGTGCGCAGAGCTTTCTTTGTGGGGTTGATATCAATAGTCTGGTATTCATTGACATGGAGCTGGGGAGGTCCGACTCATATTTTCATCAACAAATCGGCGATGAAACACCTCCCGCCGTCGTTCCCCTTCTTCGCGAACAATGTGGACTGGATCAGCGCTCACGCGGTCGATCCGGACAACAGAAAGAGCAGCGACCCGACCGAGGCGCCCAAGCATTTTATCGACATCGAAGACTATCCCGAATTCGCCCCCCGGACGCTTTCGCATAATTACGACACGCTCGTGGCGAAACACGGGCTGACGTTTGTCACGAATACCGGGGTCGTTCCCTGGTCGATCATCTGGTCGTTCGATTCGCTGACCGAATCGCTCAAGCGGGGGGATTCCGCCGCCGCGCTGCAATTCGCCGCCGACCTCGGCCATTACGTAGGCGATGCGCATCAACCGCTCCACGTGACGTCCAACTATGACCCCAACGGAGTTCACAGCAGGTACGAATCGACGATGCTTGCAACCTACGGCTATTTAAGCCAGGTCACCGTCACCCCGAAACACGCGCATTTCATCCCTGTTCCGATCGATACAAATTTCGTTTTCATTATGCACGGCAACGGTCTCGTTGATTCCATCATTCACGGAGACACGTATGCAAAAGGGATCGATCCGACATACAAGGGCTCCTATTATGCCGCATTGTGGTCGAAAGTCGGTGCGATGACCCAGAACCAGATCCAGGACGCGACGGCGGACCTGGCATGTCTCTGGTATACTGCCGCGATCAACGCCGGAATCGTTCCCAACGCGGTCATCCCCCTGAACCCGTCGCTGACGAATATCGCGTACGGCAAAGTAAGGGTTGGAAATTTCAAAGATACGACGATCACGATCACGAACTATGGCAACGACTCCCTCATTGTTTCGAATATCTCTGTTTCGGGGAATTCCCTCTCCGTGACGGCGACATCGGCGAACATCGGACCGGGACAGACGTTCGTCGACACGCTCCGGTTTATCCCGTCGGCATTCGGCAGTGCTGCCGCACGGATCGTTATCGCCAGCAATGCGGCATCGTCCCCCGACACGATTCAGGTAGCGGGGAGCGGAACGACCAATGCGCTGCTGAACCTGGCGGCACATTCCATATCATTCGGGCATATAAAGATCGGTCAGACGAAAGATACCGCGATCGTAGTTGCGAACAATGGGACCGACACACTGAAAATTTCGGGCGTGGTCGCTGATACGGCAGTGTTTACGGCTCGGCCTTCGAATTTCGCCCTGGCGCCCGGAGCCTCGCTGTCCGATACGATCACTTTTTCGCCCGACTCCGTCGGCAGCGTCAAAGGATTCTTTCTCATCTCGAGCAATTCGGGGGCGTCTCCCGATACGCTGCACGTCGACGGTATCGGCGAATCTTTGACCGGTGTTCCCGGCAAACAGGCGACCATCCCGGATCAATTCGGTCTGAGCCAGAATTATCCGAACCCGTTCAATCCTACGACAGTCATCAGTTATCAGTTACCAATAAACAGTCGCGTTGCGCTGAAGGTATACGATATTCTCGGCAGAGAGGTCGCAACGATCGTGAACGAACAAAAGCAGGCTGGAACGTACCAAGCAACGTTTGATGCTTCGAGATTGCCGAGCGGAGTGTACATCTATAGGATCCAGGCCGGGGCGTTTACGGCAATGAAGAAACTCTTGCTCATCAAATAACTTCGAATGGCGTTCAGGAATTTTCGAATGTTAGGCTTTCGGGGAAAATAACCTGCCTTACTCAGGCAGGAAGATGCTTTTGCTTGCCTCCGATGAAGCAAATGTGCTTGCCGCACGACATTTTTTATCATTTCTGCTAACATTTTTTGTCGTATCTTCGCATTGTTAAGAACGCGAACGCGTTTGCAGGGCCGTTCGAGAAGGTCTCCGTAGTAACCGTTGAAAAGCTGAATAATTCGGCGCATCATCTGCGTCCATCTGCGATCTGAGCTTGAATCTGAGTACATCTGCGCCATCAACTTGGCATTAGAATTGCGCGGACCTTTCATTTGGTGTTCTCACATCTTTTTAACAATGGAGGTCTCATACCATGAGCGTCAGTCAGCTTGCAAAATCAATCGCTGAGTCGCCGACGTTGAAGTTGAACGAAGAGGCGCGCGTGCTGCGTGAAAAAGGGGAAGCGGTCGTTCACCTGGGGGCCGGTGAGCCGAAGAACAAGGCTCCGATCAACGCGATCCTCAGCGCCTCCGCAAAGCTTAACGCGGCGGACATCAAGTACACACCGACCGACGGTATTCCGTCCCTTAAAAAGGCGATCATCAAGTACACCGAGGAGAACTACAACCGCATCGTGGCGCCGGAGAACGTCATCGTCTCCGCCGGAGCGAAGCAGTCGGTGTACAACGTCCTATATTCGATCGTCAATCCTCAGGACGAGGTCATCATTCTTGCGCCGTATTGGGTCAGCTATCCCGACATGGTGAAGATGGTGTACGGAATCCCGGTCATTGTCACGCCGGAGGACGGGGGATTCTATCCCCGCTTCGAGGAAGTGGTCAAAGCGGTCAGCTCATACACAAAAGCCATCATCATCAACAGCCCGAACAACCCGTCCGGGGTCGTCTATCCGGAAGAATTCATCGCGCAGATCGTCGAATTCTGCGAGACAAAGGGAATTTATGTGATCATGGACGACATCTATCACAAGCTGGTGTTCGACGGCAAGACGGTCCCCGTTTGTTTCAAGTACACGAAGAAAGACACGGAATCGACTCACATCATTGTCATCAACGGCGTGTCGAAACTCTACGGCATGACCGGCTTCAGGATCGGCTGGGCCGTTGCGAACAAAGAACTCGTCGGGATCATGTCGAACGTTCAAAGCCAGATCACATCGTGCACTTCGGTGCTGCTGCAGGCAGCGGCCGAGGGGGCATTGACCGGTCTCCAGAGCGCCACCGAGAGCCTCCGCATGACGCTGGAGAACAACCGCAATGTCATGATGCAGGAGCTGAGTTCCTTCAAGGGAGTGAAATGTACGAAACCGAACGGGACGTATTACTGCCTGCCGGATTTCCGCGCGTACTCCAATAAATCGGTCGACCTGTCGCAGCTTTTGCTGAAGAAAGCGCTCGTCGTCACGGTGCCCGGAAAAGAATTCGGCATGGAGGGACATCTTCGCCTCAGCTATGCAGGCACGATCAAAGAGATCACCGATGGCGTCACACGCATAAAATGGGCGCTCGACCCATCGTCACCCAATGAAATTTACATCGGCGACAGAAAACTTGTGAGGGACTGGCTATGAACAACATCTTAGACATCAAAACACCAGCGCAAGGCGAAGCCGCCGCCTTAAAGAGCGACTTTGGGCTTGACAACCACGGCCTCGCAAATTTACGGATGGCATACTGGAATCTGCCGTCCGAGGCGTTGTATGAGGAGATCACCTTCCGGCGTGAGGCGAGAATTTCTCATCTCGGGCCGATCATTGCCAACACCGGAAAACATACTGCCCGTTCCGCCAACGATAAATTTATCGTCAAAGAGCCGACGACGGAGAATCAGATCTGGTGGGGACAATACAACCGTCCGTTCAGCACTGATAAATTCAACGATCTGTATAACCGGCTGCAGGGATTTTTACAGGGAAGAGACGTGTTCGTGCAGGATTGTTACGGCGGCGCCGACCCGAACTACCGGATGCCGATCCGCATCATCAGCGAGCATGCATGGCATGCCCTCTTCGCGCGGAATATGTTCATTCTCCCCGAGACGAACGAAGAATACCGGAGACACGTTCCCGATTTCACCGTTATCGCAGTCCCTTCCTTTAAGGGCATTCCGCAGATCGACGGCACGGCGACGAACACCTTTATCGTGCTGAACTTCGCGCAGCGCTTATGCATTATCGGCAACACGGCGTACGCCGGCGAGATCAAGAAGTCGATCTTCACCATCCTCAATTATCTCCTGCCGCTGCAGGGGGTGATGGCAATGCACAGCTCGGCGAACATCGGCAAGGACGGCGATGCGGCGATCTTCTTCGGTCTTTCCGGAACGGGGAAAACGACGCTCTCCGCCGACCCGAAACGAAGCCTGATCGGGGACGACGAGCATGGATGGAGCGACGAGGGAGTGTTCAACTTCGAAGGGGGATGCTACGCCAAGGTCATCCGGCTCTCGCCAACTGCCGAACCGCAGATCTACGCGACGACGAAGATGTTCGGGACGATCCTCGAGAACGTTGTGTACGACCCGGTGACGCGGCTGATCGACCTCGACGATGAATCGATCACGGAGAACACCCGCGCCTCCTACCCCCTCGGATATATTGCCAACGCCGTCCCCGAAAAAATGGGAGGGCATCCGAAGAACATCATTCTCCTTACCTGCGACGCCTCGGGCGTCATGCCGCCGATCGCGCGGCTGACGGCGAACCAGGCAATGTACCAGTTCATTTCCGGTTACACGTCAAAGATCGCCGGGACCGAGGTCGGCCTCGGAAAGGAGCCGGAGATGACGTTCAGCACCTGCTTCGGTGCGCCGTTCATGGTGCACCATCCGTCGTTTTACGCGGACCTGTTGA
The DNA here is from genome assembly GCA_035506275.1 of Bacteroidota bacterium. NCBI lineage: Bacteria > Pseudomonadati > Bacteroidota > Bacteroidota bacterium. The sequence goes on along the minus strand of DATJPT010000006.1, from coordinate 346,649 downwards.
AGCGGAAGATCCTGAAGCACGGCGTCACCTGCTGGCTCGTCAACACGGGCTGGATCGGCGGACCGTTCGGCATCGGCAAGCGGATCAGCATCGGACACACGCGGGCGCTCCTCAACGCGGCCCTGTCCGGCGAACTGCAGAAGGCCAAGTTTGTCAAAGATCCGATCTTCGGCTTCGAAGTCCCGACGACCTGTGACGGCGTTCCTGCCAACGTGCTCGACCCGTCCGGTTCGTGGCCCAGCAAAGAACAATACACGCAGAAGTACAAACAGCTGGCATCGCGGTTCATCGAGAACTTCAAGAAGTTCGAGGATGGATGTCCGAAAGAAGTGATCGACGCCGGACCGAAGATCTAAGCAGTTGTCCTTGTTGAAAGTCAAAATCCCCGGGCAAAAGCTTGGGGATTTTTTTTAGATAAAATTAAACATTCCAATCCCAACGGGACGTTGGGAACGAGGCAAAAATATTCTTGGTGTACTTCGTGCGCTTCGTGGATGGCTACTGTTTCTCGTCCCATCTTGCTCCCAAACTCTGTTTGGGAGCGAAGGTGAACAGAATTTCAGGGGCTTTTCCGTTCCGAACGAGACGTTGGGAACGAGATGACATAGGCTTTTGCGTTCCCGATTTCCGATTGGGCACGCCACATGAAGTTCCGCTTCACAATGCAAAGGGGGAAATAGATGACCCGCACCCGCTATAAAATCTACAACGAGCAGCTGCCCCATTTCCTGACGATGACGGTGGTTGGATGGATCCCATTGTTTGCAAATCCTGGAATCGCCTCCATTTTGCTTGAATCGCTCCGTTTTGTGCAAAAGGAACGCGACGTCATTTTATACGCCTATGTCATTATGGAGCACCATTTGCACCTTATTGCATCGGCGCCAGAACTGGGGAAGACAATGAAAGAGTCCAAGTCATACACGGCGAGAAGGATCATAGATTATTTAGAAGAGAAGAAATTGCTGCCATTATTGGAGGATCTGCATCGGGCAAAACTAGCCCATAAGGCGAAAAGCGAGTATCAACTGTGGCAAGAGGGAAATCATCCCCAAGAAATTTATAGCGAGGCAATGCTCATACAAAAGATTGAGTATATTCATACTAACCCGGTGCGGCGGGGATATGTTGATGAGCCGAAATGCTGGCGTTATTCCAGTGCGAGGAATTATGAAGGTATGCAGGGTCTGCTGGATGTAACAATGGATTGGAGAAATTAAGCGGTGTGTCATAACTTCCCGTTCCCAACGAGACGTTGGGAACGAGATGACACAGGCTTTTGCGTTTCCAACGAAACGTTTGGAACGAGGTAAAAATATTCTTGGTGTTCTTCGTGCGCTTCGTGGATGGCTACTGTTTAGGCTTTGACGGCGGCTCTGGTTTCGGCGGGGCCGAAGGGGGATCGGGCGGTTTTGTGGAAGGAGAAGACTTCTCGTCGGAGGATGGCGTCGAAGCAGCCTTCGAGTTCTTTTTTGAGTTTGTTGACCCTTTCGTCTCCGGACTCGAGCCTTTGTAATCCGTTTGATAGAACCCGCTCCCCTTGAAGATCATACCTGCACCGGAACCGATGATGCGCTCCAAGTTCGGCGTTTTACACGAGGGGCATATGGTCAGCGGAGGGGCCGTTATCGACTCATATTCCTCAAATTCGTGCTTGCATTTCTTGCATCGATATTCGTATGTCGGCATATTCTCTCTTCAATTCCCGTTAAGTCTTTTGAACCCGCGCGTCATCCGCACCGCCGCTTTTTCCAATTCCTGCATCGAGCAGGCGTACGATATTCGCGCATAATTCTTTGCGCCGAACCCGCTTCCCGGAACGATCACCACGCGCTCTTCATCCAGCAAATACTGTGCGATATCATCTCCCGATCTCAGCGTTTTTCCCTTCGCTTTTTTGCCAATGAATCCGCTCAGGTTCGGAAAGATGTAGAACGCCCCTTTCGGCTTGGCGCAGGTGATTCCTTCGATCGACGTTACCGCATCGTAGATGAAGTTCCGCCGGCGCAGGAATTCCGAAGCCATCGAATTGACCTCGTCGTCCGACCCCGTCAGGGCTGCGAGAGCGGCGTGCTGCGAAATCGACGAAGCGTTGGAGGTCACCTGGCTTTGCACCTTCTCCGCCGCATCGACGATCTCTTTCTTCGCTCCAAGGTAGCCGATCCTCCAGCCGGTCATCGAGAAGGCTTTTGAGACGCCGTTGACCGTGATGACATGGTCGCGCACGTCGGGAATCGACCCGATGCTAAAGTGTTTCGCTCCGTCGTATATGACCTTTTCGTAGATCTCGTCCGAGATCACGTAGAGGTCGGCTTTTGCCGTGACTTTTGCCAGCGCCTCGATCTCTTCCTGCGAATACACTGTCCCTGTCGGGTTCGAGGGGGAACAGAAAAGAAGCGCTTTCGTTTTCTTCGTGATTGCCCTTTTCAACTGCACCGGCGTCATCTTAAAATCGTTCGCTTCCGTTGTGTTGATGATGACCGGCACGGCGTCGACCAGCTTCACCATTTCAGGATAGGTCACCCAGTACGGCGCCGGGATGATCACCTCATCCCCCTTGTTGCAGATCGCTTTCAGGGCGTTGTAGATGGAGTGCTTGGCGCCGTTGGAGACGAGGATCTGCGACGGATCGAACGAGAGATTGTTGTCGCGCTTGAACTTATCGGCGATCGCTTTCCGCAGCTCGACGATGCCGGCGTTGATCGTGTAGCCGGTGTAATTATTCTCGATGGCGGAGATCGCCGCTCTCTTGATGTGGAAGGGGGTCGGGAAGTCCGGCTCGCCGGCCGTCAGCGTCACGACGTCCACCCCCTCGGCCTTCAATTTCTTGGCAATCGCCGACATGGCCAGCGTCATAGATGGTTCGGCCTTCGCAACTTGTCTCGATAACGATTTCAATGCAGGGAGATGTCCTTTCTTACTGAGGTTAGACTTCTGATGTGAACAATCATCGTTCGATTATAATTCGTAATTCGGGACTTCTGAGAAATGCCTGAGTAATGTCATTCTGAGGAGCGTAGCGACGAAGAATCCAGTTTTTCTTTTGAAAATGAGCGAATAGATTCTTCGCTCCGTTCAGAATGACTTTTGGACACCGGTTTCTCAGAAGTCTCAATTCATAATTCCTAATTCCTAATTATTCACTGCTCTCAGCTAGAATCCCTTGACCTTTTTCTGTAACCGCGCATAGACATTCGGCGGAACGAACGACTTATAGTCGCCGTTCAGCCGCGCAAGTTCCCGCACGATACTGGAGTTAAGATACGTGTACCGTTCGTGCGGCATTAAAAAAACGGTGAAGATCTTGTTGTCCTGTTTCCGGTTGATAAGCGCCATTTGGAACTCGTACTCGAAATCGGATATTGCCCGCAGGCCGCGGATCAGCGCGACCGCTTTTTTCTTTCTGGCAAAGTCAATGAGCAGTCCGTCGAAGGCTTCGACGGCGACGTTCCGGTATTTGTTCCGCCTGATGACCTCCTCGATCATCTCCACCCGCTCGCGCTCGTCGAACATCGGAGATTTGCTGGAATTGTTCGCGACGGTGACGATCACCTTGTCGAACAATTCCATTCCCCGTTCGAGGATGTCGATGTGACCGTTGGTGATCGGGTCGAACGTCCCCGGATACAATGCAATTTTCATGGCCGGCTTTCGAGTCGTGATTGGAAAAATGTGACCACGGTCCTCCCATATTTCCTCACGTCCGCCGCTGCACATAACGGACTTTCTTCAAAACGCAATTCCTGCGGGTGTTCGATGATCAGATACCCATCCTGAGAGACCACCCCGCTCCGAAAAATCATCGACGGCAGCCGCTGCAGGACTTCAAACTCGTAAGGGGGGTCGGCAAAAACAACATCGAACTGGCCTCGCGGACGGGCAAGGTACTCGAACACGTCGGCTGCGATCACTTCGCATTCCGAGGCCGCGATCGCCGCGAGGTTCTGTCTCAGGTATTCGACCGCGCGCCGCGAGTTTTCCACGAACACGGCCCGCCGCGCTCCGCGGCTCAGCGCCTCTATTCCCAAACTTCCGCTTCCGGCAAACAGGTCGAGCACCTGCGCGAGCGGCCAGTCGACCCTGTTCTGCAGGATGTTGAAGACCGAGCCTTTCACCCGGCTGGTGGCGGGGCGGACCGACAGATCGGCGACGGTCCGGAGCTGTCTTCCCTTGTGCTTGCCGGCGATGACACGCATCGCTATTCCGTTCTCAGCGCAAGGCCGACCGCCGACGCGTATTCCTGTTTGCGCGATTCGATATCCCGGTAATTCTTCAACGTCCTCGGGAGCGAGACCTTCCTGAACGGGTCCATGATCTCGACCGGGATGGAGACCAGCTCCTTCAGGCTTGAGACCAGCGCCGGCGAAACGATCCTGCCGTGGAAATAGACCGATTCTGCGCCGACCTCCTTCACGTACTCGGCCAGCTGGGCCATGTCGTTCTCCGTGCTCCATTCCATCGAAACGAAATTTCTTGTCTGCCCGCCGGCGAGGACGCTGGCGTCGAATGAACGTTCGTCCACACCGGCCAGCAGAACGCGTTTTGCCGCGGCCTCCGGATAGTTGAAGAGGAGGGCGTTCTCCGCGCCAAAATGGTCGACGTCGACGATGTTCAGCGTTCCGCTGAGCTGCCTGCAGACGTTGGCCAGGAAGTTGAGGAAAATTTTTCGTACGGCAACGAGCACCGTCGTGTTCACCTGGGTCTCCTCGTTTGTCTCCAGCACCATTGCGCCGAGGTTGAACGCGTTGGTGTTCTTGAGCAGCGCGTACTGGCCGAGTTCCCATTGGGCATGCTGGTCCAGCTCCGACTCGGAAAGCGAGGCGTCGGTCGGAATGGATTCCGCCACGACCATCCTGCTGTTCAGGCCGAAGGTCAGCGTGCGCGAACCGCTGCCGATCGTCTTGAAAAACGTCTGGAGTTCCTGGGCAAAGCCGCGCTCGCGCTGCGATGCTCCCGGCTGGCTGAACGCGTCCTGGTCGTCGAAGTTGAAGGATGAATTGAATGAGCCGGCCGCGGTCAGCGTATGTCCTTTAGGACTTTGCGCAATTTCAACAGCGGTGACCTGCGATTGTTCGAGGATGAGGGCGATATGACGTTCGGTTGATTTCATTTGAGTACCACGCGTGGGCGCAATTTTTCGAGTTTCTTGACTCCGATGCCTTTGATCTTTCTCAACTGGTCGACGGAAGAGAAGCCGCCGTGTTCGTCGCGATAGATCAAGATCTGTTCTGCAATGCCGTCGCCGATGCCGGGAAGCGAACGGAGCTCGTCTTTCGTCGCGGTGTTAAGATTGATCTTCTTCTTGCCCTTCCTGTCCGGCCTGCCGGCGACGATCGTTCCCGAATCTGCGGCCGGAGGCGCGGCCGTCAGGTACCGCGAACGCTCCTCAAACTCCTTGTCGGAAGCGGAATAGTCGAACTGACGGACCGGCTCCGGCGAGAAATACGCTTTGTACGCCTTGACCGAGACTCCGACAAGAAAGACGACCGACAGAAAAAAAAAGATTCTCTGCTCGTTCTTTGTGAAAGCAGCAAACTCCTGCAGACGCTTCAGCAGTTTCATGGGTTGTGCAATTGTTGGGGGACGGAAAAGAGGGTTCTTTTTCCGTCAAGAAAAAGTATTCCGTACTTTTTCGAAGAACGACTTATTCGCGTTCTTCTCATCTTCCGTCGGCACGATATGCTCGCTCGACGAAAGCTCCCGCAGCAATTCTTTTTCCCGTGCGTTCAGCTTTGCAGGAACCCAGACTTGAATTCGGATCAATTGGTCCCCCCGTCCAAAACTGTTAAGGTGCGGAATCCCTTTTTCTTTCATCCGCAGCATCTTGCCGGGCATCGTTCCCGGGTCGATCTTTACCCGCGAGCGGCCGGTGAGGGTCGGCACCTCGATATCGCCCCCAGTCGCCGCGTGCGGAAAGCTGATGAGGGCGTTGTAAATGATGTCGTCGCCGTTCCGTACAAAGTGTTCGTGGCGCACCTCATGGAACTCGACGATGACGTCTCCCGGCGGTCCCCCGCGCCTTCCGGCATTTCCCTGTCCCTGCATCGAAATATAATTTCCCTCGGACACGCCGGCCGGAACGTTGACTTTGATCGTCGATTCTCCCTGTTCGCGCCCCTCGCCGTCGCACGCCGTGCAGCGGTCGCGGACGATCTGTCCTTCGCCGTCGCAGTTCAGGCATGTGGTAATATTGACGAATTGGCCGAACATCGAACGCGAAACCTGGCGCAGTTCTCCGGTGCCGTTGCACTGCGGGCAGGTCGTTTTCGACGAGCCCGGCTTTGCGCCGCTGCCGGAACACGTCTGGCAGGTCTTCCATTTTTTGATCTTGATCTTCTTCTCGACCCCCGTCGCGATCTCTTCAAGGGTCAGCTTCAGCTGCACTTTGAGGTCGGAGCCGGCCTGGCCGGTCGTCCGGCGGCGCTGCTGCCTGCCGCCGGTGAACACGTCGTCGAAAATCGAGCCGCCGAAAATATCCCCGAAGTTCGAGAAGATGTCGTTGATGTCGGCCGAGCCCCTGAAGTCGGTGCCGCGCATTCCTTCGTGCCCGTACTGGTCAAAGCGCTGGCGCTTGGCCGGGTCGCTGAGAGCTTCGTACGCCTCGGCGGCCTCCTTGAATTTCTCTTCGGCTTCCTTGTTGTTCGGGTTCCGGTCCGGATGGTACTGCAGCGCAAGCTTGCGGTACGCTTTTTTTATTTCGTCCTGGGACGCGGTCCGCGGAACGCCGAGCACCTCGTAAAAATCACGTTTCGTTGCCATACTCAGTCTTCAAAATTCTCCGTCTTTGTCTGCTGGACGGGCGCTTCCGCCGGCGCCGAGGAGACGATCACCTTGGCATGCCGTATCACTTTGTCGAACAGCAGGTACCCTTTTTCCACCTCCTCGAGCACCGTGTGCGGAGGGACGTCGGTACGCGGCATCTGCATGAGCGCGTCGTGCACATCGACGTTAAATTCCTGGCCGACAACATCCATCGCCTTCAACCCCTGGGCTTCGAGGACCTTGAGAAATTTCGCATAGATCAGCTCGACCCCTTTGTAGAAAGGATCGTTCCCGGATTTTTCCTTGCCGCTCTTCAGCGAGCGGTTGAGGTCGTCGAGGACCGGGACGAGCTGGGTAATGATATTCTCGGCGGCGAATCTTGTGAGCGAAGAAAAATCGTTCTCCGTACGCCGCTTGTAATTGTCGAATTCCGCCGCTTTGCGAAGGAGCTGGTCCTTCAACTGGGCAGCCTGCCTCTCTAAATCGGCTATTTTTTCGTTCAGCACCGCACTCTCCGGCTTTTTGTCGGCCGGCTGCGCCGTTTCCGGCGCTCCGTCTACCGTCTGTTCTTTCTTGATGTCGTTATTCTCTTCCGGCATGTTTCCTTGGATTGAATCAATACGGATGTATGTGTTCGCGATCGCTTACGGCCGCAGGGCCATCGAGATAAGCTTCGCCATATAGTCGACGAGGGGGATCATCTTCGAATAATCCATCCTCTTTGCGCCAATGATGCCGACCGTGCCGCTGACATCCCCCGCGGCATATTGGGAGGTGACAACGCTCAGTTCCCGCATCTTTTCTTCCTGATTTTCGGACCCGATCGAGACCGAAATATTTCCTTCTCCAAATTCTTTTTTTTCCAGAATATGAACGATGATGTCCTCATTATCCAGCAGTTCGATGATGCCGCGGAAATTGTCGGCGCTGTTGAACTCCGGCTGCGACAGCAGGCTCTGCGTCCCCCCGATATGGACCTTGTCCTTGTTGCGCGCCTCGTCGAAGACCTTGTCGACCGATTCGACGAACAATCGTATCAAACCCGTCTCTTCGTTCTGCATGTCCCGGACGCGGTCGCGGAAGGTTCGCCTGATCTGCCGCAAGGTCAGGCCGGAAAGCCGTTCGTTGAGAATCCTGCTCACCTCTTCCAGCTTTATTTTGGGGATCTCGGAATGAACTTCCATCATGATCGTCTTCACCAAACCGGAGCGGATGGAGATTATGACCATCACCTTTGAGGCGGAAACCGAGACCAGTTCGAGCTTATCGAAGACTCCGGCGCTCACACGGGGCGTGGAGACGATTCCCAGCTGGTGCGAGATCGTTCCCAAAATTTTTGATGTTTCTTTCAGCACTTCGTCGGGATCGGCGCTCCCGTGGATCTGGGATTGAATGGCGGTCCGGTCCTGTTCCGAAAGAGTTTCCAGCTCGATCAACGAATCGACGTAAAACCTGTAGCCTTTGTCCGTCGGAATTCTTCCCGCCGAGGTGTGCGGGTGGTCGATGTATCCCAAAAATTCCAGATCGGACATGACGTTGCGAACGGTCGCAGGACTCAGGTCGAGGCCGTGTCTCTTCGAAATATAACGGGAGCCGACAGGCGTAGCGGTCTGGATGAAGCTGTAAATAATGCTCCGTAAGATCGTTCTTTCCCGTTCGTTCAAGCTCTCAGTCATTGTCAATCTGCCCGGTATGAAAAAACGCCGATATTCTATGAAAAGTACGAATTTTTAGGCGCTGAGTCAAGGAAGGAGGGGGGGATGGTGATGTCTCAGTTTGAATTATGCCAAACCACTCTTTTTTCTCTGTAGCCAGAGAAAGAAGCAAAGTCCCACTTTATGGGATCCCGCCTTTCATAGTTTTGGAAAGCGGGAAGAGAGATAACACGATAAATTGAGTCCTATACGCTGAATGGCAGGACTCAAGTGCAGGAAGGATCACCGCAGAATGCATTAAAGATCCGCATGACAAATCAGCACATGGTCAGAAAAGCGGGAATCGGTCGTCTCCCGTGAAGGCCTGGATGACGATCCTTACAGAATCTTAGAAACCGGAGACAAATGGTGGATGCGATCAAACAAAGGGGAGTGAGATATCAAACAGCAGCGCGGGATATTATCTCGCGAGCATTTCGACCTTCTGCTCTTTCAGGCGTTCCAGATTTCTTTCGAGCTGAGCCCGGATCTCGATGATGTCCTGATCGCCGGCATATTTTGTGTACACGATGTCCGAAATTCCGACGAGCGACCGGACGATCGATTCCACGGTATCCGCCTGGCGGCGAAGATCGGTGACCAGCTTGAGGAGAGGGTTGGCAAGAGTCGGGTCGAGCATCTTCTGGACATTTCTTTCGCAGACAGACGATTGAAGCTTGAAAATTGCGAGGGCGTTGTTGATGTGATGGGCGATCGTCCGCACGGTGGTCTGGAACATCTGAACGGCGGCTTCCATCTTCTCTTTTTCCAGCTGCTCCTTGTCTCGCGCCTGTTTATCCTTGCGAAAGAGATATCGTTCGTACACGCCGTGGAGCAAAATAGGGAAGTGATTAATTTCGAGATGTTCTTTGCGGACATAGTCGTAGGCGCCAAGCTTCATCGCTTCGACGGCGACTTCTTCTGTTCCGGCGGCGGTCATCATAATGACCGGAGTTTCCATTTTTTGCTCGTTGATCCATTGGAGCACCTGCAGGCCGGAAATATCCCCCAGGTTAAAATCCATCAAAACGATATCAATGTCCTTGATTTCTTTCAAGCGCTCGATGCCTTCGGTGCCGTTGTAAGCCGTTGTGACCCGAAAATTGCCCGTTTCCTGTAATTCCATTGCCAACACGTCGGCAAATGATTCTTCATCTTCGGTAATAAGAACGTGCAACGGTCTTTCCATCGATCGCTCCTCTTGAAACGTATTAAAAAAATGGAATTATTTAGGGAAGTAAACTTATTCGCGAAACCTTGGTGCTGGCAATTGTTTAGAAGGCAGGCCCGTTTGCGATGAGCAAATGTAAGTTGATAGGTAAAGAGAGTCAAGGCGAAATAAAAGATTTTCATAAATGTATGCACTTAGAAGGGTGACAATCCTGATAAACGAAGGCTTTGCGACGGGAGTAGGGGGACGAACGGCGCACGCGAATCATTTGGTATCGATTCGCCCTCGCAGCTTAGAGGCTGATCAGGATTGCAACTCCGCCGGTAATTGAGGATATTTTGACCGAGATCAATTCAAGTATCGATAAGTTTTCTTCCGAAAGTTCCTGTGTCAGAATCCCTCCAGTCGCTTGCCGAAACGCACTACGAGAATTTTCCGGTCGGTTCGATATTGGTCGCCAAAGAATTCCGGTCCCCGATCAGGCTGGTCTATGCTTTTGCCCGTGTTGCTGATGATATTGCCGATGAAGGGGATGCCCCGTCGTCAGTCCGGCTGCAAAAACTTGACGATTGGGAAGGGGAGTTCAGGGAATCCTTGGCCGGCCTCAGCGATGTTCCGTTCTTCATCGAACTTGCAGAGGCTGTCAAAGAGTATAGTATTCCGTCGTCTCTCTTCATCGACCTGATGGCGGCGTTCAAAATGGATGCCGAGGGAAGGGAATATCCGACCTTTGCCGACGTTCTTGCGTACTGCAGCCATTCCGCCAACCCGGTAGGGAGGATCGTTCTTCACATCGTGAGCCATGCGAACGACGAAACGTACAGGTTCTCGGATTCCATCTGCACTGCGCTGCAGCTGACGAACTTCTGGCAGGATTTGAGTATTGATATAAAGCGAAATCGTCTTTATATTCCCCGTGAGGATCTTGAGCGGTTCGGCGTAACTCCGGACGCACTCCGAAACGGCGGAACCGACGCCATTGCCCCGTTGTTGAAATTTCAGGTTGAGCGGACGAAGAGATTTTTTCTTGACGGCAAGCCGCTGTTTCATCTGGTCGATGCCCGTTTTTCGTTTGAACTCCGGGCGACGTTCCACGGGGGAATGAGGATCCTGGAAAAGATCGAACAGCTCGGGTATGATACAACGCGCCGCCGGCCGGCCCTCTCGATCGCCGACTGGCCCCTGATCGGATTTCGAACGCTACTCACACGCTGACATGGAATCACTTCTTGTAGCCGACATTATAGAAAAGAATAAACGGAGTAATTTCTATTACTCGTTCTTTCTTCTTCCGAAGCCCAAGCGCGACGCCATCAACGTCGTGTACGCCTGGTGCCGCACGACGGACGACATCGTCGACGAGGACGAGAACGTCAAGCGGAAGTATGTCCGGCTGCGCCAGTGGTCGCGGGAGTTCGAGCAGGCGATCGCGGGGACGTCGCGCTACCCGCTGCTGAACAAGCTGAGCCAGATCATCCAGCGGTTCAACATTCCGCTGAACCATTTTCACGACCTGATCAAGGGAATGGAAATGGACCTGTTGAAAACGAGGTATGCCACCTTCGGCGAGCTGCGGGAGTATTGCTACCGCGCGGCGTCGACCGTCGGACTGATCTGCACGGAAATTTTCGGCTATAAGAACGAAGGGGCGAAGGAATACGCCGTCAACCTCGGCATCGCTCTTCAGCTCACCAATATTTTGCGGGACATCAAGGCCGACGCGGCGAAGGGGAGAATTTATCTTCCGCTCGAAGACCTGGCCGAATTCGGGTACACCGAGGAAGAATTACTGGCCGGAACATACAACGCTCAGTTCATCCGTCTGATGAAATTCGAATGCGAGCGGGCCCGCTCATTCTTCAAGAGCGCTCTCGAGAATCTTTCGGAAGAAGACAAGCCGCTTTTCCTCGCGGCGCAGATCATGGAAGCCATCTATTTCCGGCTTCTCCAGGATATCGGCCGGGCGGAGTACAACGTTTTTTCCAAACGCATCAAGCTCTCCAATTTTACGAAGCTTCTGATCACCATCGAAGTATGGTGGAAGAACAGAAGGCTCTTCACGCATGCAGCTTCCCGCACGTAGTGCTCCCGATGTCGTTGTGATCGGCGGCGGCGTCAGCGGACTGACGGCGGCGGTCAGCCTTGCCGGGTCCGGTTATTCAGTTTGTCTCATCGAACAGAAGCAGCATTGCGGCGGCAGGACGTATTCATTTGTCGAAAGAGCGACCGGCGACGAGGTCGACAACGGCCAGCATCTGATGATGGGCTGCTATCATTCCACGCTGAACTATCTCGCCGCCATCGGCGCGATGCCTCTCGTTTCGGTTCAGGAGCGACTTTCCGTCTCCTTCCGCCACGCAGATCGCGGCCTTTTCCGGTTGCGTTCGGCTGCTCTCCCCCCTCCTCTCAACATCTTGGCCGGTTTGCTTCGGCTGAAAAGCCTTTCCTTCAGCCAGCGGTTGTCGCTGCTCCGTGTCGGAACGGCGCTTCTCTCCGCCAAGCCCGATTCCGACGAGAATCTCCGGGCGCAGACGGTTACCCAATGGCTCGATACTCTCGGTCAATCAAAAGAGAACAAGGAGTATCTGTGGGATATTCTTGCCATCGGAACGCTGAACGACTCGCCGGATGTCGTCTCTGCGGCGCTCTTCATCAAGGTTCTTCAGTCGGCGTTTTTGGGGAAGAAGCGCGATTCTTCCATGGTCATACCAAAGAGGGGCCTGAGCGTTGTTTTGGTGGATAACGCGGTCGAATTTCTGGAGCGGAACGGCGGCCGGGTCCTAACGGAGACGACGGTTGAAAGGGCCGAACTGGATGGGATGCAGATCTCAAAACTTGAGTTGAATTCCGGAGCTGCCGTCTCTCCGCGGGCCGTCGTTTCGGCCGTTCCATACTTCGATTTGCCGAGAGTGTTCGGCGGGGGGACGTCCGCCGTTTTGCCGGAGACGTCGTCCGCCGGCAGTTTCATCTCCTCGCCAATCGTCACGATCCATCTCTGGTTCGACAGGAGCTTTGTGGATGAGGATTTTACGGCGCTTCTCGATTCGCCGATCCATTGGGTGTTCAACAAATCCAGAATTTTTGAAAAGGAGAGCGGCGGCGATTATCTTTCGCTCGTCATCAGCGGCGCGGGGGATTTCATTGCAAAAGAGAAAGAGGAACTTCTTGCGCTGGCGTTGTCGGAGCTTCGGCGGTTTTATCCGGCGTGCGGCCGGGCTTCCCTTGTTCACTCTCTTGTCGTGAAGGAAAAACGGGCGACCTTCTCGCCGCGGGTTGGAACGGAAAGCGTTCGTCCATCGCACGCAACATCGGTCAGGAATTTATTTTTGGCGGGGGATTGGACCGACACGAAACTGCCGGCAACGATCGAGGGAGCGGCACAAAGCGGATACCGATGCGGGGCGCTGGTGCGGAAATTCCTTGAAGGCGCATCAGGAGATAGCGCGCGGTAATCTTCCCCCCGGTGAAAAGCTACGTCAGCGGAAAGAGGAGGCGGATGGTCGTACCTTTTCCCATTTCCGTTTCGATCTCGATCTTCCCTTTGTGGTCGTCCATCACTTTCTTCACGATCGCCATGCCGAGGCCGGTGCCGTGCTTCTTGCCGTACGTCACGAACGGCTCAAAGATCCTCCGCTTCACTTCTTCGGGCATCCCGGTTCCGGTGTCCTTGAAGTCGACCTTCACCATGTCGCCGGCGCTTTCCGTCGTGACCAGGAGCGTTCCCCCCGTCGGCATTGCGTCCGCCGCGTTGCTTGCGATATTATAGAAAACCCGTACGACCTTATCCTGGTCGATCCGTACCTTCCCCTGAAAATTGAGGTTCTTTTCCAGCTTGATGTTCCGCTTCGTCAGGTCTTTCTCGATGAAGGCGAGGACCCCTTCCATCACTTCGCCGAATTCCGCCGTCTGGATGTTGGTGGCGCTGACGCCGCGGCTGAAATCGAGGATCTCCTGCGTCATGTTGACGAACCGGTCGACCTGATGGATCATTTCGTCGGCGAGCTTTCCCGCTTCCTCGTTCCCCGATTTTTTCTTCATCACCTGCGCATAGACCCGCAGCGTCCCCATCGGGTTCTTGATGTCGTGGATGATGGTGCTGGCCATTCTTCCGACGGCGGAGAGACGTTCGCTGTTCACCATCTCCTGTGCAAGACGGGCGTTCTCGATCGCGATCGACGCGTGGATCGACAGAGCGTTGATGAACTCTTCGTCCTGGCTGGTGAACGGTCCCCCTTTTTTGTTCAGCATCTGAAAGACGCCGATAATTTTTCCGTCCCTGTTGCGCATCGGCATGCAAAGCATGTTGTTCGTCCGGAAGCCGGATTTCCTGTCGACCTCCGGGTTGAAGCGCGAATCGTTGTATGCATCGGGAATGTTGATCGTCTCCCCGGTCTTCGCGACGTAGCCGGACAATCCTTTGCCGATGGGGAGGCGGATCTCGATGACCTCGGTTCCCCGCAGCGCCTTCGACCAGATTTCCGATTTCAGCTCATCGATGAGATAGAGCGTCCCGCGGTCCGCAGAAATAGATTTGATCGAGGTCTCAAGGATGACGTCGAGGAGTTTATCAAGGTCGAGGGTGGAGTTGACCGTCTTCGCCGCGTCGATGAGCAAATTCAGTTTTTCTACCTGCCGGTTGGAGGCTTCAAGGTTCTTTTCCAGTTCCGCCACCACGATCTCGTCCGTCGAACGAAGCCGTTTGCTGATCGCCTTCAGCAGATTCAGCGTCACGATATGATTGGTCTTGATGAGACTGTCAAAATCGTGATTGGAGATGCCGGCGACGACGGTATTTTCCAGCGCGGTGGTCCGGGCAGAGCGATCGAGGTCCTCGATAAGCTCCATCTCGCCGAAAAATTCACCCTTGCCGAGGATGGCAAGCGGAGTTTCCATGCCGAATTTCGTGATCTTGGAGATCTTCACTCTTCCGTCGAGGATCAGGTAGAGGCGTTCGCCGCGGGTCCTTTCGTTGAAAATAACCGTTCCTGCGCTGAAGGTTTCCTCTTTCAGAGTCTTGGAGATCTTTTGCAGATCGTTGTCGCTGATGTACTTGAAGAGAGAATTGACGCGAAGGTTCTCGATCGTGAGATTCGTATTTTCCATGCGCGGCCTGAGTGTTTCGGCGTGAAGAAATTTTCAAGCAAATTTTTTTACATCAGCAGAAATTTACATATAAGCGTTTCGAGAGTCAAGGTGAGGGGCGAAAGGGGAGTCTCAGCACGAATTTTGCCAGACCTCACTTCTTTCTCTTTAGCCAGGGAAAGAAGCAAAGTCCCGCTTTATGGGATCCCGCCATTCATAGCTTTGGAAAGCGGGAAGAGCCCTTCGGAATCGGAACCCTCATGCCGACTCACAAGCTTGCCGTTTTCCTTAGGCGCGCATCGCGCCCAACGCACATACCCGCCGATTCCTTGCTTAAAATTTCAGCCGCTATTTGATCGCTATTCGAAATCGTCGGGTACGAGCAGGGGGAAGGATTCAATCGAAGGGTTCCAATTTCGGTGCAAAAATTCCCATATGATGATGTTCAAAAAACTTGTTGGCACCGAAATTGGCGGAAGTGCGGTTGGGATTGAATCTGAGCGTTACGATTTCGAAGGATTTCTTTGGATCCTTTCTTTCTCGGAAAGAAAGGATCCTATCAAATTGAGACACCCAGCGCAAGGGGGACCGTTCCAGGCCCGCAATCGCGGCTTTTAGGGGACGGATTCACTCGTTCTCAATCTCCGATCGCGAACGGAATGGATCTCGTTCTCGATATTTTCAGCCGAATGACAAATAACCGGAGCGCGAGGGGAAATTCTCAAACTTCACCGCCCCGGAGCGAGCCGGCCCAACTGCTGCTTCGCACAACAGCCGTGGCGGGCTTGACATTCTCGCAGTAACCCCTAACTTTCATTCCCAGTGACACCCCTCCTCTGAATATGCCTTTTCAAAGATAAGCTCCAAGATTTCGTAAGCACTATAAGCAATCCGTTCGTCGCATACTGGCAACGCTCCGTTTTTCTGTAAATCGGTGGGGTGTTCAGGTCCAGTTCAACGCATCGAATCTGTCCAGCGGGATCTATTTTTCGGAGCTGGCGTTTGGCGGCAAGGTCCAGATCAAAAAAATGATGCTGTTGAAATAATGTTCCGCAGGTTCCGGCGGGCGATTTCAACAGGAGAAGGAGATGCCATTTGGGAAAAATGATCACCGTCGTCAGCATTCTTGGTTTCGTTCTGTTGACGGTATTGTCCACATGCGAGGCTTATTCGCAGGAGCCGAAAAGCGATCCGCGTGAATCGAATCACCCCGGAGGCGGGGCGAGGGTACCGCCGCTCCCATTTTTTTCCGGCGCTCGAGGAGGACCCCTCAACGTGCGGGAAATGCCTGCCGTTTCCGCATTCGCCAAAAAGATCCGGACCGGCGTATTGAACCCTTCCCGATCGTCCGGGGCCGCATTTTATGTCATCGACACCGTCACTGCCGTCAGCACATATGATACGACAAGATATACGTTTGCGCACGATGCATTTGGATCGGTGGTCTCCATTTCTGTGAAGAAATGGATCGACGGCGAGTGGGTTGACTCTTGCCGCTACTTCTATGCTGAGGCCGGATATGAGTTGACAGAAGTGCTTGAGGATTGGGCGCTCGGCCAATGGGTCAATGTCGACAGCGTGACATATACGTTCGATTTTTCCGGGGATGAGATCGCGCGGGTACATGAACAATGGACAAACGGAGATTGGGTCAGCGTTGACAGCGTGGCGTATTCCTACGATGTATTCGGGAACCTCTTCTCTGTCTGGGAGAATCTTTGGACGAACGGCCAGTGGGTGAGCGACTGGCGCGATACGTACGAATATGATGAGTACGGGAATACGTCCTCGGTATTGAAAGAGGTCTGGACGAACGGCCAATGGGTCAACGACCTTCGCTACACCAATACCGCCGGTTCGAACGGAAGAATCCTGTCGGGGCTGACTGAACAGTGGACGAACAGCCAATGGGTTAACGTCGAGAGAACG
This sequence comes from Bacteroidota bacterium, assembly GCA_035506275.1. Classification (NCBI taxonomy): domain Bacteria; kingdom Pseudomonadati; phylum Bacteroidota; species Bacteroidota bacterium. The sequence continues at coordinate 330,011 of DATJPT010000006.1, read as the reverse complement.
ACCTACAAGTACTACACGACCGGAGAGGTTTTCGAGGAAGTGAACCAACAATGGGGGAACAGCGAATGGGCGAACGTCGATAGCTCCGTATACACCTACAATGCATTTGGACAAACGTTGTCGCAATCGGAGAAACAGTGGACGAACAGCCAATGGGTGAACTTCGATAGTACTGCGTACTCGTATGATGCGAACGGAAACTCGTTGACACAGCTGGATGAACAATGGACGAACGGCCGATGGATGAATGTCGACCGGACCTCATACTTGTACGATTCCGACGGACTTGAGACGAGCGCCAGCTTTGAAGTATGGCAGGATTCCCTTTGGGTTCCGGCTGACGGAAACCTCTATTTTTCCGACGGAGTCGGAGACTACAGCTATTACAACGCCTGCACGATCTACACCATCTACGCAAATACGGCAACCGGTGTAGCCTCGGGTGCCGCCGGCATCCCCTTGCAGTTCGCCCTGTCGCAGAACTACCCGAATCCTTTCAACCCGTCGACGATCATTCAATTCACCGTACCGTCGAACGGTCGGGCGGTTCTCAAAGTATACAACATCCTCGGTCAGGAAGTGGCGACGCTGTTCAACGGCAACGCTGCAGCCGGGAGCTATCATCAGGTTCAGTTCAACGCATCGAACCTCGCAAGCGGGATCTATTTTTCGCAGCTGGAGTTTGGAGGGAAGGTGCAGATCAAGAAGATGCTGCTGTTGAAGTAGCTTTGTTTTACGGATTGTCTAAGTCCGGCGCGTGCTTCGCGTCGGACTTTTTTTATTCCTTACAAGCGATGCCGTGACTTCCTAGAAGCTATCTCAAAAATCCTTTGTATTGTTATTCTGACAAAGATCGAGCCGAGTGCACCAGTACGGCATGTCACCCTGAGCGGAGCGAAGGGTCTACGACAGCGAACCTTCATCTTTCTGTGCTGCTGCCGTGAGGTGGATTCTTCGCCGCTGCGCTCCTCGGAATGACAAGATCTGGGTTTTTGAAATGGCGCCAGTTATCTCATCACTCATCATCGCCCGACTTTGAAGGTTCGCGCTGTTCATGCGGGGCCTGGAAAGAGATGATCGTCGCGTGCGCCTGTTTCAAGACCTCCCGCACATGGTTGATATTGCGGCTGCTCACTTTCGCCTTCACGATCACGCTGCCGTCTTCATAGACTCTCTCTTCGATCTCCGCAAGGTCGTGCAGCGCGGAAAGCAATTTATGTTCGGTGTGCGCGATGGAAAACGTCAGGTCGATGCGGGAATGATGGATCGTCCTCAGGATCATTTCCTTCAGCCCGAGGAGGTTTATTCCCCGCTCGGCTGATATGAACACCGAAGGAATAAACTGACGCTGCAGTTCCTGCAAATGTTCACGGTCTTGCAGGGCGTCGATCTTGTTGAAGACGTAAAGGGTCGGCTTCCCCGCTGCGCCAAGTTCCTCCAGCGTGGAAATGACGACGCGAATTTGCTCGTCGAATTTCGGGTGACAAACGTCGATCACATGGAGGAGAATGTCGGCCTCGATAACTTCTTCAAGCGTCCCTTTGAACGATGCGACAAGATGATGGGGAAGCTTCCGGATGAAACCGACCGTGTCGGAAAGGAGGATCTTGGTGGAAGGCGAAAGCACCGCCGTGCGCGTTGTGGTATCGAGCGTGGCAAAGAGACGGTTCTCGACGAAGACATCCGAATCGGTGAGCGCATTGAGCAGCGTCGATTTGCCGGCATTCGTGTAGCCGACAAGCGAGACGTTCACGAAATCCTTTCGCCCGCTCCGCCGGGTTTCGCGCTGCCGTCCGATCTTTTCGAGTTTTTCCTCGAGGTGCGAAATTCGCTGCCTGATCATCCGGCGGTCGGTTTCTATCTGGGTCTCGCCGGGACCCTTGGTCCCGATGCCGCCGAATTGTTTCGAGAGATGCGTCCACGCGCGCGTCAGGCGGGGGAGGAGGTACTGCAGCTGGGCCAGCTCCACCTGCGTGCGCGCCTCGTTGGTCTTCGCGCGGCTGGCAAAAATATCGAGGATCAGCCCGCTCCGGTCGAGAATTTTCCTGTTGATGTTCGTCTCCAGGTTCCTGACCTGGGCGGGAGAAAGGTCGTCGTCGAAGATGACGCTGGCGATGTCGTCGTCTTCCACGAGCTGCGCGAGCTGCTCGACCTTTCCTTTCCCGATGTAGAATGCCGGATCGACCTTGTTCCGCTCCTGCATGATCCGGTGGACCACCACCGCGCCTGCGGTATCGGCGAGGAGCGACAGCTCGTCGAGATATTCCGCAGCCTGAAGCTTGGGAACGCTTCTGCTGACCAGCCCGACGACGATGGCACGCTCTTTTTGATCCCGGACGAGATCGATCATGCGGTTCCTTCCTGCTGCGGTTCGCGCGCAACGATCATTTCAATAAGGGCTGTGATAAGCGCGGCGGCGAGGAAATAACTCCACAATTCCACGCCGAACCTGCTTTGGAGGACGACAGCGCCGAGCGTTCCCGGATCGCCGACGACCGAGACTGCTTTCCGCTCGAAGCCGATTTGCCCGAGCATCGTCATCACCTCGGCCGAGGTCGCCCTCTCGGGAGCCGATTCGGCCGGGTCGACGTTCACGGCGATCTGCTGCACAGTATCTTTTTCCCGAAGAAGAGTATAAATTCCCGGCTGCTCCGTGCCGTCGAATGAAATTACCCGCGGAGAATTTCTCTGCGGCCGGACCGCGGTCGGGGGGAGCAGTGTTTCTTTCCCTTCGGGATCCAGCATGCGAAATACCGGTGACTGGCCTTCGGACGTCCCCCCGTTTCTCCTGGTTAATGTTGAAAGAGGCACGTCGACCCTGTCTCCGGCGTTCAGCGACGGCTGGGCGATGATCGAGCTACCTCCGGACGCTGCGTACAGGATCGTCTGATACAACAGCGGTACAAAAATTCCCTTGAGGGGAAAATCTGACCATTCGGCATTCGCCGCCGTTGAAAATCCGAGCATCCGTGCCGCTGCCCTCCCGGCCGAAATTTTTTCCCAAAGAAACGGCGTGCCGTCCGAAAGCGCAATGATCGAGCGGAGTTCTTTTTCGGAAGCGAACCGGACCGACGTCATGACCCGCGGCGACTCTACCCCCTTTTTTTCCATTTGCCCGCCGGAGGCAGTTTCGAACATTCCCTGGAAAACAGGATGATTGAAGTCTATTTTCTCGAAGGATCGGTAGGTCCCCGGCCCCCTTTTGCTGTCGAACGGCATGAGCTGCGGAAGGCCGAGCTTCGGCAGGAGGGAGGAGTTATACTGATCGACGTTGAGCAGATTTCCCGGAAGAAGTATGATCCCCCCTCCGCCGGCGGCGAATTCACTCAGCTGGTCTGCCTGCAGCGGCGAGAGCGACGCGACATTGGAAAGAACGACGACATCCGCTTGGGCGAGGGCGGAGTACGTTATTTGCTGCGGCGAGACCTCCGTCAGCGCCACCGGCGTTGAAGCCTCGTCTTCGTTGTGAGCGGTCAATGCGAGTCGGAGGTAGGTCGAGCTTTTCGGGTCGGACGACGAAAGAAGGACGGCGATACGCTTCGGGACGTCGACGGTGAACGAGCGGGAGTTGTCCTCGTCGAACGCATCGTCCTCAAGCTCGATCCTTCCGGAAACATATCCGGTACGCCGGGGGACAGCGGTAAACTCGACAGCGGTTTCTCTTCCCCCGTCGACAGTCACGCTCTTTTGCATCACCCGCACTCCGTCGAGGTACAGATTGACGAGACGATTCTGCGCCGGGGCAGTCCCGAAATTACGGACATCGGCCTTCACTATGAAGGGCTTCCCCTTTTGAAAAAGGGTCGGCGGAATCTCTATTTTTACGACGCCGATATTCTCAAACGGGCGGTCCGTGAGTGGGACGAAAAAAATCCTGATGTTCGGGTCGAGGGGAAAATTTGGCTGCATTCCGTTCCCGGCGGAGGACTTGCCGAGAACGCTGGTTTTCTGGTTGTCGGTGAAGATGTAAATTTCCTTGTTAAAATTCTTTGACATGCCGAGGTACCGCAGAGCGCATTGGAGCCCCTCCTCGACCGTCCGGTGTTTATAGCTCGCTTGCGTCTGCTCGATCTCCCGCCGGAGCTGGCGGATATCGTGGGTCGGCTCGGCGATCGTCGCAGCCGGAAGGTCTGAAAGCCGGATGAAGAGCGCATCGTCCCCCTCTTTCAACAGATCGGCAATCGCAAGGGCTGACGATTGCGCCTGCTTCAAAAAGGGGCCGTGCTCGCCGCGGAGGGTCATGCTGTACGAATCGTCGAGGATAACGGCGACCGTGGTGCGGGCATGCGTTCCGAGGCCGGCGAGCGTTCCGCGGAGGGCGGGGCGCGAAAATGCGATGACGACAAAGATGATGATCAGCGTCCGCAGAAGCAGGAGGAGCCATTGGCGAATCTTCACTCTCCGCATCGTGTTCTTCTGCAATTCCTTGAGAAAAGTCAGCGTGCTGAATTCAATTTTCCTGAGCTTCCGGATATTCAGCAGATGGAGAAGAATGGGGATTCCTGCCGCCGCCAGGCCGAAAAGGACAAAAGGATTGAGGAAGGTCATCAGTGCCGTTGCTCAGAGGAGCGGTCTCGCCGGCTCCCGAAAAATACGTTTCAATGCTCCGTTCCATGCAATATCGTGATTGCCGTTTGATTTATCAACTGCGGGGGTTGCATTGGTTTGGGCTGCGCGGGGAGTGGTTCATTGAGGAATTTGTGTCCGCAGGACAGGCATTCTTGCCTGTCCACAGAACTAGTCGGAGAAGAATGTCTGAGCTATGCATGCCGAAAATGGGACACTCCATCGCACAGAATTAATTGACAATACTCTAAAATAATCACATATTCCCGCCGCAAGCGCCGCCTGATTTTCCCCCTGCGGCCGGGGAGACATCGCGGCATTGAACAACCGATCTCTACATCGGAGAAGGAGGAATTCATGAAGGACATTTTCAGACAATTGTGGAAGCTTGGCCTTATTACCGTCACCGGTGCTCTCGGCAGCATGACAGTCGGGCTGATCATGCACGGCACCGAAGTCTTCAATTACAGGGACATTTATTTCGCCTATATCGCGTTCGGCCTGACCGGGGCGTTCATCTTCGCCTTCTACCACATTCGCGGGTTGTCGGAAGCGATCACGGCGGCGGTGTGCACGAGCGCGGTGCAGTTCATCGTCGCAACGGCGTCGATGCCGGTGCTCTATTCGGGGTTCTGGTCGTTCGGAGTGAACTTGCCGGTGGTGTGGCTGGCGTTCGTCTTCGAGCGCCGGCTTGCGGCATTCAGCTGGGGAAAATTCATCGTGATCGGGCTGGTCTACGGGACGATGTTCGTTCTGCTGACGATGATCGTCGGCGTACTCCAGAACGTCTCCGCCATTCCGCCGTCGGTGTTCAGGGATAATTTTATCGACGGCGTTCTGATCGGCACAGGGGTCGGTCTCGGCGTGCAGGCAGGAGAAGCGTTCATCCATTCACTGCCAAAGACGAACGGATAATAATTCGCGGGAGAATCGTCGAGACTCTCCCGCGGCTTGTTAATTGGTTGCAGTTCGGGTGGTTCATTTCTTGCCACGCTCCTCCCGCATCCGTACCAAAATTCACGCTACAGGTTCAGAAGGAAGTACTGCACGATCTTTACAAGATGTGCGACATCCTTGATGTCCTGATTGTGGTAGTCTGTCCAGAGAAACTTTCCGCTTCCGAGATGGTTCTCGACGATGACGGCGATCCTCGGGTTGGTCCAGGAGATCGTCGCATAAACGACAGAGGTCGGAGGCAGGTCTGTGAAATGCTCATACCCGGAGAGCTCCCTGGAATCGCCTGATGAATCCCAGCTTGCGACGGTGAACCCTACATAACCGGCGAGCGGCGGGCTGACGATCCTGATGGAATCCTCTGCAGGGTTGTCCTGACTGTCCTCCAGCATATAGTACGGCGGCCAGATCCGTTCGAGGTGGTAATAGTTGTAATGCCCGCCGTACATTTTCCCGCCCCCCTGGATATACCTGCCGTACGTTCTTGAGAGGGCCGCATATTCATCATCCCCTTCCGTACCTCCGTCGCAATCCGAAAAGACCAGCGTGTATTGCTTCAGATAGTTTAGGACTTTCGTGGAATCGATGTTCGCTTCCTCTTCCAGAGTGTCAATGTAAACAGAATCGAAGGCCGTGTATCCGATCACGCGCAGAACGTCCTCCAACTGCTCCGCATCCGCCGTTACGACGAGAACTCTCCCGAGGGTCGTGTTCTGCTGCAAGTGGAGCGGTGTGGTGACCACTGTGCCCGAGGCGCTCGCGCTGACGTTCACGGTCAGGGTCGCCTGAAAGACCGTCCCTATCGACGCGATGATCGTATGCTGTCCGGAAGGCGATTCGATGGTCGCTTTTCCGGTGCTGTCGGTTATCGCGGAGAAAGTACCGCTTTCGGCCGGGGGGTTTTGCAGCGCGAGCGTGGCGCCCCCCTGCGGTTGTCCTTGCGGATTGACGACCGTGGCGGTGACGTTATAGAGGGGAGCGTTTACTGGATTCGTGGTCGAGTCGTTCTTCTTGCATCCGCCGAACGCTGCAAGGAAGCAGGCGACGATCACAATGAGAGTTGAACCGCGGTATAATGAGAGCATTATTCTTCTCCTTCGAGTTGATGAGTGTTGACGTGTGAGCCAGCGGGGATTGAAGTTGAATAATTTGTTCGCCGCATGAGCATGGATCGGCAGGACATTGGCGTGATGACGCACGCCGGCTGTCTGCTTGTCCGTTGAGAACTTCTCCGCCGATCCTGGGCACAGAAAAGGCCTTTTGCATCCCCCAAAAAAACGAAGACCTCCTTCATTCCGTGAACCGGAAATCCGGAGGTCTTTTGATATCCTCAGCTCAACCGCCCCGTCGTCTTCCCCAGGAAGTCGGTTGTTCTTATAGCGTTATGTTCGGGTTAAGATACTTCCTTTTCAGGGCTATTGTCAAGACATTTATGAAGAGGATAGAAGTGTTGCAGCCCCGCCTCCGAGCTTGTTGGGAGAGGAGTTCCCTCGCTTCCGATCTTCGATCGGGAACGTAACCCAGCCCGCTGAAAGGGAGTGTCAGAAATTGGCATTCCCAACGAGACGTTGGGAATGAGAGTGGAGACTCTCCTACTATGCAATGGAGTAAGGGGCACATCGATCCCTTCAAAGAACCTATATCGTTTGACCATCATCCATATCATCATTCTGTGTAGCCCTTAAAACAGCAAGCCCGGACTCATCATCCGGGCTCGCCTGTTTTGCCGAACAAGAACTGGCGCTATTTTAACAGCATCATTTTTTTCGTCAGCATTGTCCCGCCGAATTCCAGCCGAGCAAAATATATCCCGCTCGCGAGCCGGGATGCGTCGAACGTCGCCTGGTGGTATTCTCCCGCCTTCGCCCCGCTATTGAAAAGCGTCGCGACTTCCTGCCCGATCGCGTCGTAGATCTTCAAGCTCGCCCTTCCGTCTTCCGGCACCGTGAATTGGATCGTCGTCGAGGGGTTGAACGGATTCGGATAATTCTGACCGAGCGAGAAGATTCTCGGTCCGGCGGCAACGTTGACGGTGACAGTCTGAGAATAGGTGAACGCGCCGTTCCTGTCGATCTGCATCAGCCGGTATGAATAGCTTCCCGACGATCCGACGTTATCGGTGAAGGAGTAATTGTGCGGGGCGTTCGACGTTCCCGCCCCTCCGACAAACCCTACACGTTTCCAGCTGTTCGCCGCCGTTGGTTGCTTGTCGGTCATTCTCTCAATTTCGAACCCTGCATTCTGCACCTCCGTTGCCGTCTTCCAGCTGAGTACCGCATCAGCCCCCGTCGAGGTTCCGGCGAACGCCGTCAGCTCGACCGGAAGGGCGATGGTATCGTGGTCCTCCCACGAGAGGAACGGATATCCATGGTTGATGGCCTTGTGAGTGGTATCCATATCCCAATAGTCATTCGTTCCGTTGGCAGTCTCGAGAACAAAATCCCATCCGGCGCCGGTGAACGTCGAGAGAGTTTGCATCTGGCCCGAAGTTGCTCCTGTTGCACCGGAGCCGGAACCCGCCCCGACGCCCGTCGACCCGGAGGAATCGGTATTCCAGAAACTGTTGCTGATCGTCGCGCCGTTCCCGCCGACAAGTCCGCCGACCTGCGAGACGCCGCTCCCGATGAGTTTGCCGATAGCGTAACTATTTACGATCTGCGCGTTGGCAGGGGACGTGTAGGTGTTGTAACCGACGAGGCCTCCAATCCCGCTGCCGCTTCCGTTGACGCTCCCGGTACTGTAGCAGTTACTAATCACGGTCCCCTGGTCATTGTGGCCGACAAGTCCCCCGACCAAGTTCGCGCCGTTCACGAGCGCGGAGCTGTAACAGTTTCTTATCGTCGAGGCAGCCGTCGCCATGCCGACGAGACCGCCGGTTTCCTGTGAGTCGCTCCCGGTAATGACCCCGCCGGTCGAGCAACTGTCGATCAGCGAGGATCCGCTTCCGGTTGACATCCCGACGAGCCCTCCCACTTCGCTCCCCCCTGTGATGTTCTCATTGGTGAGCCGGAGATTCCGGATCGTGCCGTCCGAGACGAGCCCGAACATGCCGATATAGTCGTTATTGCTGTTGGAGATATAGAGGCTGTCGATCGTGTGCCCATTACCGTCATAGGTGCCGTCGAAACTGGTCGACTGCCCCCCGATCGGCGCGAAGCCGCTGCCGGAATTCCATCCGGAACTCGCCGACGCATCGATGTCCGCAGTTTGCCGGAAGAACGAACTCCACGACGTTGAGTTTTGCGTCACCCAATAGAGATTGCTGAGTGAATCGATCAGGTAGGGATCGCCGGCCGTGCCGCTCCCGGAGGGAGTCGTTGCCGTCTGCGCAAAGGAGAGCGTTGCCGCAAAAGAAACGGAAATTAGCTTCCCTAAAAGCTTGCTCCAATCACACCGCATACCCTGCTCCTTTCTCTTCACTATTCACTCTTCACCCTTTACTTTTCACTATTTACTATTTTACCGTCAGCATCTTTTTTAATAGCTGGAGAGAACCACTACCCAAACGCCCCGAATGCGGGGCATGCCGGAAAACCTGTCCATTTGCGTTCAGCGATTTTTCCCAAGAGACCGCCTTGGGGTGGCGCTGATATCGTTAAAAAAGTAAGTCGGCTCTGCAGAAAGGGGGGACTAATGATGAAATTACTTTTTCCTTAAAATAAAATCAAGGCAAATAAGGGGGATTTGACGGTGCGCACGCTGATCCTTCGTGGCGGCGATGGAAGAAGTTCAAAGGGGGGATGACGTTGTGCCGAGAGGGGGATTCGAACCCCCAATGCCTTACGGCGCTAGCTCCTAAGGCTAGTGTGTCTGCCAATTCCACCATCTCGGCTGAGAGAATTAAAAATAAGGATTTGGCGGACGAAATTCAATTTCATTTAAGTTGAAGCAGGATAGACCCTTCGTTGTTCTCGAGGTGACATGTGGTTGATGGTGGCTCCGATATTCTCAAGGAAGCTGAGTCTCTGTCATTCTGAGGAGGAGCGCTCTTTGCGACGACGAAGAATCTTTCTTACCGTATAGATTCCTCGCTGCGCTCGGAATGACATGTGGTTGTTGATGGCTCCAATATTCTCAATGGGAAAAATTGTTGCCGTCTTTGTCAGAACGCCCGTCCCCCGAAAACCTTGATCACTGATCGCTGTTCCCTGATCACTGTTACTTGTCTTTTATCTCCTCCAGCAGTTCCTTCGCCTCTTTGCGGAAATCGTTGTCCTTCTGGTTCTCGGTCGGAAGCGTCGCAATGCGCGTCAGCTCCGTCTTCGCTTTGTCGTACTCGTCCACTTCAACATACGCCCGCGCCGCGTCGAGACGATACATGATGAACGTCGGCCGGAGCGCGATCGCCTTCTCGTAATTCGCCTTCGCATCGTCGTAATTCGCCCAGCTCAGCCCGAGCGGCCAGCGGATGATCTTCGGCTTCTCGCACAGCTTCGCGTGCGTCCGGCCGAGCACGTAATACGCCGCGGGATTGCTCTTGTCCAGATCGATCGCCTTCTCGCAGTCGGCCCTCACTTCCTTCACCAGGTCGATGGAATCCCATACTCCCTTAAAAAGCGCCACCCGTCCCGTCGCGATCGCCCGCCGGGTGTAGCCCATCGTCCCGTTCGGGTTTGCCTTCACCGCGCGCTCGGCAAAATCGAGCGATTTTTCATACATGTCCAGCTGTTTCGTCTTCTGCTCCTGCGTTACCGTCGGAAGGATCTCGCCGATGTCGCTGTACGCCCGGCTGATGCGCCAGAGGACCTCGTAGTTGGTCGAATCGGCGGCATACGCCTTCATCAGCACGTCGAGCGACTTCTGGTTCTCGAACGTCTGGAGGGAATAGGCATCGCTCGCCGCGATGAGCGAATCGACGCCGGCCGGTTGAAGGGGCTGTGCAGCAAATCCGGCCGTCGATACCGCCAGCGCGGCAATGAGTATGAGTCGGTGCATAACGATTGTCTCCTTAACGTGAATTGGTTCTATAGCGATGTCATCGTCGGAATGAAAGGGACGGGAAATGGCCGCATATCCCCCTCTTCCGAGGATGACTGGGGCAAATTTGCATCCCCCCAAAAAACCTTGTCCACAGATAACTATCCACCATTAAAAGAGTTGCCGTTCTCCAAACGCCCCCCTGATTCCATCCCTCCACCATTCCATGTTTCCAATATTCCACCCTTCCCCCATTCCACCCTTCCACCACTCCATCCTTCCCCCATCCCCCATTTCCACCGCCCCATGATACATAATCATTCCCCTTTTCGCAAACGCATTTCCAAAAATTTTTGCGACTTCCAAAGAACGGCTTCCACAAAAACACGACGCCCCTACGGCAGTTCCTCTGCACTCGGGCGGCTGACGAAACCATCCCCTCGGGTCCTGTGCGGTGCGTTCTTTTCCAAAAAAATCCTGATTCGTAACACAAAATTAACTTGCATTTTGTCCCCCCAATGCGGATATTTTCCCCGAACTACCGCATGTGCTTCAGCTGATTTTCTGTTCGTCATCAATTCGATACTCAGGCATACTCCCTAATGCCCTTGCGCAAATCCTATTTTCTCTGGAAAAGAATTTTCGACGTCGTTCTCGCGCTGACGCTCATGGCCGCGCTTTTTCCGGCAATGGTTCTGCTCCTCCTCGTCGCAGCATGGGAGACTCGGGCATTCCCCCTCTATGTTCAGGACCGGGGTGTCTCGCTCGAACGGGAGCGGTTCCGCATCTATAAACTCCGGACGATGCGCGAACGGGATTCCCGCGCGCACATTCCCGGCGCGGCACAGATCTTCTTCAGGCCCGAATACGCCGGCGACGTTCCCCGTATCTGCAGATGGTTCCGACTGACCGGACTCGACGAGCTTCCGCAGTTGTGGAATATTCTGGTCGGGGACATGAGCTTCATCGGCCCGCGCCCGCTGGCGCTCGCCGACCTCGAAACGATGAAACGCGAATCCCCTTCGTTCTATGATATGCGCGCGGCGGTCACCGCGCCGGCGGGACTCTCGGGACTCTGGCAGCTGTACGGCAGCAGGGAAGAAGGAGTCGAGAACCTCGTACGCCTCGATCTGTTGTACGAGCAGACCCGTTCGCTCGCGCTCGACCTCGCGCTCGTGTTGAAAACGATCCCGACCATCCTCTTCGCCCTCCGCTCCGATGCGATCGTGGGGAAAGCGGGAGACAGAAGGGAGAATTCAGATGTGAGAATGAAGAGCACAGAAGCACGGGCGCTGACGTTAAGACTTGGCACGCAGGACTAAACAGTAGGCAGTAAGGAGTAAGGAGTGACTGGCGGAAGGCAATACCAGACACCGGACACTGAGGACCAAGAACTCCTTTCCCAAGATCGTAAATTGAAATTCGTAAATCGTAATTCTTATTAACCCACACCTCATCAATCTCAGAAAGGATCCACTTATGAAAAAACTGTTTACTGTATTATGCATCCTCTTCCTGCTCGGACTCGGCGCACAGTCGACGTTCGCGCAGATCTTCACGGAGGATTTCAATTATCCACTTCAAACGCTACTGACAGTCGATAACACGGGATGGCTCGCACATAGCAGCGCTGGCACAAATCCCGAGCAAATATCCGACTCAAATTTGACTTTGTCTGGAGTTACAACATATCCATCCGGCGGGAAAGCCCTCGTGCTCAAAAGGACTGGACAAGACGTCAACTACAGATTCGTGGCATCGGAGTCGGATAGTATCACGTGCTCGACTGGATCTGGCGTAGTATATGCATCATTCCTGGTCAATATCGATACTGTCGGAACCACTCCAAATAATAAGTTAAATGCTGTCGGTGATTATTTCTTTCACTTTGGAGATTACGGCGGCGGAGCGCAGGCAGTCGGTACTACTATGAACACCTCTGATTTTTGGGCTCGTGTGTACGTCCGGAAATCTACAAAGCCTGACAGCTCTTTAACGTTTGGGATTGCCAGGGGTGCCCTCGTGTCAGGAACTGGGCTTCCCGTGTTTACTGACTCGATTTATCAGCGTAACACCACCTACCTTCTAGTAGTAAAGTACGACTTTGGCGGAGCTCCTCTCGACACTTCCCTCAGTGGAGCCGGGAATGCCAGTCTTTACGTCTTCCAATCGGGCGATGACTGGACTTCCGAACCGGGATCGCCCAACGCTCAAGCGTATGGCGATGGCGCGGCTTCGCAGTTTGGGACAGGTTTAAGTGTCGCCCATGAAATTTCATTTATTGCATTGCGTCAGGGATCAGCCACGACCGCACCTTACCTTGTCATCGACGGAATCCATGTCAGCCAGGATTGGACAAGTTTGAACTTGCCGGTTGAGTTGAAGAGCTTCACTGCGACGCCCAACGGGAAGTCGGTGGAACTTGCCTGGTCGACCGCGACCGAAGTGAACAACTCCGGCTTTGCGATCGAACGGAAGACCTCGACCAGCTCCTATCAGCAGGTCGGGTTTGTGGCAGGAAACGGAACGAGCAACGTTGGTCATCATTACAGCTACACAGACCAGGTTGCCGCCGGTACGTATACCTACCGTCTGAAGCAGATCGACCATAACGGTGCGTTCGTGTACAGCGCGGCCGTGAATGCGACGATCGGCCTCACGCCGGCTGACTACGAACTGAGCCAGAACTATCCGAATCCTTTCAACCCGACGACCATGATCACCTTTGCCGTGCCAACGGATCAGAAGGCGACTATGAAAGTGTACAACATGCTCGGGCAGGAAGTGATGACGCTGTTCGACGGCACGGCGCAGGCGAACCAGCTGATTCATGTGAACATGAACGCAAGCTCGCTCAGCTCCGGAACATACTTTTACGTTCTGCAAACGGGAGAGACCCGTCAGATCAAGAAGATGATCCTGCTGAAGTAATGTTGTAGAAGAGCTGTAGTTTTTTTGAAAAGCCAGCCGGTTGAAACGCCGACTGGCTTTTCGTTTTATAAAGGGGATCGAAAAAGCTTGTTCACCCTGAGCGAACCTGTTCCGCTGAAAGCGGAACAGGGGAGTCGAAGGGCTCAAGATGTCCTTCGTCTCGTGCCGCGATAAAGCCGCGCCACTCGCTCAAGATGTCCTTCGTCTCGTGCCGCGATAAAGCCGCGCCACTCGCTCAGGATGTCCTTCGTCTCGTGCCGCGATAAGGCTGCAGCACTCGCTCAGGATGTCCTTCGTCTCGTGCCGCGATAAAGCTGCAGCACTCGCTCAGGATGTCCTTCGTCTCGCCTCGCTTCGCGAGGCTCGCTCAGGATGAGCAGATTTTTTAATTATAATAAATGCTTGTTCACCCTGTCCCCTAAGGGACCCCTTCGGGGAGCAAGCGATCCCGACGAAGTCGGGGGAGCGCGTCGAAGGGCGCAACTTGTCATTCGTCTCGTGGCACGATAAAGCCGCGCCACTCGCTCAGGATGTCCTTCGTCTCGCCTCGCTATGCGAGGCTCGCTCAGGATGTCCTTCGGCTCGCCTCGCTTCGCGAGGCTCGCTCAGGATGAGCAGATTCTTTAATTATAATAAATGCTTGTTCACCCTGAGCAAGCGACCCCGACGAAGTCGGGGGAGCGCGTCGAAGGGTTGACTTCTCAAAGCAGCCAAGTACCCAAATCCACTTGCATCTTATCCCACCAATTCCAATATTGGTCCAGTTACTCTCCCATCTTTTTTCTCCCCAAAACCATCTCCCCATTTTTGTTAATTGTTAGGTCAGACAAGAATGTCTGACCTACGCACGCTTGTTAATTGTTCATTGTTGATTGTTAGCTGATAACTGATAGCTGCTAACTGTTAACTGAAAAAAAAGGGGGCTCCATGAAACCATTCTATCTTTTTTTCTCCGCATTTTTTCTTCTCTCTCCATTGTTCGCGCAAACGCCGCTTCCGATGTCCTCGACTGCCGGCATGATGTACACCGAAAATTTCTCTGACATTGCAGACTGGACGAACGGCTTCGCCTCCGGCACCGGGGCGGAACGCTTCGGCGCCGTGGATACGAATTCGCGCGGCACGATCCCGGACGGCATCAGGATCACCGTCCCGACCCAAAAATTTTCCACCGGTACCTCCGCCGGCGTCCAGCGGGGGACCGGAAATATTCTTCTCCTCGCCACCGGCACGGCGGATAATTCCGCTTCGGCCGCGATCGATCTTTTTGTGGACTTCACCGGCGTTGCGCCGGGGATGCTCAGCTTTCGATGGGGGGACAGCACCAACGGCACCGTCGGCGCCAGCCCGCGCTGCGCATCGCTCCGCGTTTATACGAGCGGGGACGGCGCCGCCTTCACCGAACTGACCGCGGCCGCGGTGCTGAATCTCGTCAACGGCGCGTTGTCGTTCGGGACTCTCTCCGGGATTCCGCTTCCTCAAAATCTTAAGAACTGCTCGGCGGCGAGAATCCGGTTCTATTGTTATAACGGCACCGGCGGAACGACGGGGAGCCGTCCGAAGATCAGCATCGACGACATCACGATCACCGCAGGTCCCGAGTCCGAGCCGAAGTCGCAGCCGACCGCGCTCGTTTTTTCGAACGTCGGCTCGACGTCGATGCAGGTATCGTTCACCCCGTCCGCAACCGCGGAAAGCTACCTCGTTCTCCGCCGCACCAGCGCATTGCCGACGGGGATTCCCGCCGACGGCAATTCCTATATTGCCGGTCAAACCATCGGAGACGGCGTTGTGGAATATGCCGGCAGCGGAACATCATTCACGGAAGAAGGATTGACCGCATCAACCACGTACGGTTACGAGGTCTTCGCCTTCAACGGAAAAGGATACGGCACAAATTATCTGACTGCGGCCCCGCTGACCGGAAGCAAGACAACCGGAGCAACTGCCGCCGCATCGCTGAGCGACATCGTCGCTATCGCGGGTTCAGAAACGGCTGCGATCTCTTCCATCTCAAATCATCCTTCGCCGCTCACATCGACGACCGGGACCCAGGTGTGGCAGGTCAAGATCCGGGACGGGGGAGCGGCATTGTCGGACGGCGACGGGAAGCCGACCATTGTCACAGGGCTGACATTCACGCAAGGCCCGGCCAACAAGGTCGCCGATTGGTCGAGCGCAATTCTTGCGGCCGACCTGTTCGACGGATCGACGCATCTCGCAAGCGGGACGATCGGAGCGGCTTCGCTCGTGTTCGGTAATTTTACCGCGACCGCGCCAAGCAAGGGGACAAAAACACTCTCGCTCAGGATCTCGCTGAAGACGTCGGGACTCCACGACGGACAGGTCTTCCAGTTCAAGCTGACACCGGCCAACACCATCACGCAGAACGACGTGACAAGCTCTCAGATGAGTTTGTTCCCGGCCGCGGTCTCGGACTCCGCGAAAAATGCGATCGGAGTCATAGCGACGCAGCTCGTGTTTATCGCTGCTCCGGTCCAGTTCGCGAACCTGAACACGAACATCAGCGTTTCGCTTGAAGCGCGCGACGCGAACAACAATAAAGACACGGAAGCTCACGGGAATGTCACAATACTTCTTGCGTCCGGGACGGACGCGCCGGGTTCGGCATCCGGGTTAACGAAAGTTCTGTCGTCGGGGTCAGTTTCATGGGATGATATCAGATTCACGAAAGGGGAGTTAGGCGTCAGCCTGACCGCCTCGAACACCGGAGGTTTGATCAACCCGACCTCCGGCGTATTCGAGACGACGAACGCGATCGTTGTCGAGAATTTTCCGTACGCCGTTTCCGGGCCGATCACCGGCGACGGCTGGAGCGCTCACGGCGCGGAAGGGACGAACCCGATCTGCGTCGTTTCTCCCGGATTGACCTACGCGGGATATCATTCGTCCGGCATCGGCAATGCCGCGCAGCTGTCGTCCAGCGGGGAAGACGACCATGTCACGTTTTTCACGATCGCCAGCGGGTCGGTGTACGCGTCGATGCTTGTCAATGTGAGCGCAGCCCAAAGCGGCGGAGATTTCTTCTTCCATTTCAGCACCAGTTCCCTCGGAACGTTCACGGGGCGCGTCTTTGTGAAAGACAGCGCCGGCAAGCTTGCCTTCGGCGTAAGCAAGAGCAGCACGGAGCCGAACTATACGCGCGCTGTCTATTCGTACAACACGACGTATCTTCTCGTTTTGAAATACACGTTCAAAAATAAATCTGACACCGACGACACGGCCGATCTTTTTGTCGATCCGCCGTTGAACGCGCCGGAACATACCCCCTCGGCAAGCGCTCCCGCCGGGGAGAACGACGCCCAGAGCATCGGAGCCATTGCGCTGCGGCAAGGAGGAGCGGGGACGGCACCGACGCTGAGAATTGACGGCATTCGTGTCGCAACCTCGTGGGGGAATGTCCCGCTTCCCGTCGAGCTGAGTTCGTTCACGGCTCGCACAGCGGAGGATGGGGTCGAGCTTCGCTGGACGACGGCGACGGAGACGGAGAATTACGGGTTTGAGGTGGAGCGGAGTACAATGAACAATGAACAATCAACAATGAACGGTTGGGTGAAGCTTGGGTTTGTGGCGGGACAGGGGACGAGCAGCAGCATACATCGTTATTCTTTCAAGGATGTATCCGCGGTGGTTGGGAGCTACAATTACCGTCTGAAGCAGATCGACCGCAACGGAAACTTCGAGTACAGCGATGAAGTGGAAGCAACGATAACGTTGGCGCCGAATACGATGCTGCTCGGACAGAATTACCCGAACCCGTTCAACCCGGAAACCAGCATCGAATTTGCGGTGCCGACGGCGGGCATCGCGACGCTGAAAGTGTACAACACGCTCGGTGAGGAAGTGATGTCGCTGTTCGATGGAGATGCGGACGCGAACCTGCGATATCGTGTTCGGATGAATGCGGGATGCTTGAGCTCGGGGATATACTTTTATGTACTGCAGTCGGGAGGGAAACGGGACGTGAAGAAGATGCTTCTGCTGAAGTGATTACGCAGATGGCGCTGATTTTGCGCTGATTGCAGATTGCGCAGATTGGGGTCTGGATAATTAAGTAGCGGAGTCTAGTTCCGTCTCTTTCATTCTGAGGAGGAGCGTTCTTTGCGACGACGAAGAATCTTTCTAACGCCATAGATTCCTCGCTGCGCTCGGAATGACATGTAGTTGTTGGTGGCTCCGATATTCTCAAAGAAGCTGAGTCTCTGTCATTCTGAGGAGGAGCGTTCTTTGCGACGACGAAGAATCTTTCTTGCCGCATAGATTCCTCGCTTCGCTCGGAATGACATGTAGTTGTTGGTGGCTCCAATATTCTCAAAGAAGCTGGGTCTCTGTCATTCTGAGGAGGAGTGTTCTTTGCGACGACGAAGAATCTTTCTTGCGGTATAGATTCCTCGCTGCGCTCGGAATGACATGCAGTTGTTGGTGGTTCCAATATTCTCATGGAAGCTGAGTCTATGTCATTCTGAGGAAGAGCGTTCTTCTTCCTGTGTAGATTCCTCGCTGCGATCGGAATGACATGTGGTTGTTGGTGGATTTAATATTCTCAAGGAAGCTGAGTCTGTGTCATTCTGAGGAGGAGCGTTTTTTGCGACGACGAAGAATCTTTCTTACCGCAGGGACCCCTCGCTGGCTCGGGGTGACAAATAGTCTCGGTCCGCCTTTTGTTCTCAGGCACTCAGGCCTCATGAAAGCCATTCTTTAGGGGAGAAACATGCGCAAATACTACATCTATATAATGACAAATAGAAAGATGACGTTGTACACAGGGTTGACAAATAACTTAGAACGCCGGGTAGCCGAGCACTGCATGCATTCGAATCCCGGATTCACATCTCGCTATAAAATTTCGAAGTTAGTGTATTTTGAAGAGTACTCTGACGTGCGCGACGCAATTTCGAGAGAAAAGCAAATTAAGGGGTGGGGGAGGCAGAAAAAAATTGATCTCATCTCATCGATAAACCCTAATTTTGAAGAGGTCAGATTTTAAGATAGATTCCTCGCTACGCTCGGAATGACATGTAGTTGTTGGTGGCTCAGATATTCTTAAGGTTACTGAGTCTATGTCATTCCGAGGAGGAGCGTTTTTTGCGACGACGAAGAATCTTTCACACGGTGAAAAAGTGAAGGAACCGACGACAGCATAGATTCCTCGCTACGCTCGGAATGACATGTAGTTGTTGGTGGCTCCAATATTCTCAAGGAAACCGGGTCCTTGTCATTCTGAGGAGGAGCGTTCTATGCGACGACGAAGAATCTTTCTTACGGCGAAAGAGTGAAGGAACCGACGACAGCATAGATTCCTCGCTTCGCTCGGAATGACATGTAGTCGTTGGTGGTTTCAATATTCTCAAGGAAGCTGAATCTCTGTCATTCTGAGGAGGACTGTTCTTTGCGACGACGAAGAATCTTTCTAACGGCATAGATTCCTCGCTGCGCTCGGAATGACATATAGTTGTTGGTGGCTTCAATATTCTCAAGGATGCTGAGTCTGTGTCATTCTGAGGAGCGCAGCGACGGATGCTCCTTCCGAAGCATCCCTTTGGGAGAATCCATGACACTACGAATTGGTGACCGCAGGCGTTTCTGATGGTACATTCCAGTGTAACGGAAATGCAGCGTCATGGATCCTCCGCGGAGGTCTTGCAAAGCCATCCCCTCGAACCTTCGGGCGGAGGGGGTAACGGGGAATAAAACGGGGTTGCCGCTGGTATTTCTTCCGCCGTTTGTTTATTTTTTCATTATGCGTGCTGTTGGTCATCGTCCCGCCGGGTTGCCGTATGTACATTAAATCAACGCTACGCCGGGTACATTGTGGAATGGTCGGAATGGGCCGGCGCCGAACGATGGGATCTTACGTACGAAGAGATTCGTAATTCATAATTCACATTATTAATTCATCGCGGGGGGGAGAATGGTGCTGTTGCTGAATGGGCGCTGGTTTGAAATCTTTGAGAACATCGAGGAAGAGCCTCGGCGTTCTTGTCTCTCTGATCGTTCTTCAATCATTATCCCTCTGGGCGCAGCCCGGAACTTACTTCGACGGTATTTCCACATCAAGCGCGACCTTTGTCACTGACCTCCAGAACCTGATCAATCCTCACACCCGCATCACCTACGACAATTACGATGAGACGAACATTGCCAACTTCGCCTCGCGCGATACGACGAACGGGCAGAAAGTTGTGACGTGTGTGTATTCCGGGCTTAACTACGTTTACACGCCGCCCTTTAAATGGTGGGGAAACGCCGGAGTGAACAATGACTCGGGATTCAGCCGCGAGCACTCCTGGTGCCAGAGTTGGATGCCGAGCGCGCACGCATCCAATTTTACAAGCTTGCCTGAGTATTCCGACCAGCATCACCTTTTTCCCGTGAATCAGGTACACGCAAACGACCCGAGGAGCAATCATCCTGAGGGAGTCGTTGTTTCTCCAACATACACTTTTTTGGCGTGCAAGGTCGGAACGGATGCGAGCGGGCATACCGTCTTCGAGCCTCGTCAGTCGCACAAGGGGGATTTCGCACGCGCTCTTTTCTACATGGCCGTTTGCTATAACGGCGTGAATGGCTACGACTGGACATTCAATCATCTCAACAATGTTATACTCGATTCGCTGAGCGAAGCAGCACAGGATGTGAACCTTCTTTTGCAGTGGAATAAAGACGACCCTCCCGACGCGTGGGAAGTATCGCGGAACAACTATATCCAATCGATCCAGAACAACCGCAATCCGTTTGTCGATCATCCCGAGTGGGCGAACTATATCAACTTCAACGACCTCTCGAAACTGACTCCGACGTATGCCGTTGAACCTTCCAACCATGTGACGAACCTTGCGATAGGGAACGTCACTTCGTCCAGTCTGACGGTCAGCTGGACGAACGCCGCGGCAGGGAGTCAGCAGCCCTCCGGGTACCTGATCGAGCTCTACGCATCGGACGATTATTTCACGCCCGAAGACGGTTCGGTCTATGCCGACGACACGGACCTGACCGACAACCGTGCGGTAGTGAATGTGGCCAACAGCGGGGGGACGTCGCACCAGTTCACCGGCCTCTCGTGCGGAACGACATACTATGTGCATATGTATTCTTATAACGGCTCGTCGTCGCAGATCAACTACAAAATCGACGGGACGGTCCCTTCCTGCAGTGCAACGACAGGGTCGGCAACGCTTGCCGCCGAGCCATCAAAGTATCCGGGAGGGTTCAACCTTACGACACCGACGATCACGAACTCCTCAATCACGATCCGGTGGATCGACTCGGCCGGAGGTACCGTTCCCTCCGGCTATCTTATCCTCGCGAATACCACGAACGCGTTCAGCGACCCTGTGGACGGTGTAACGTATTCGAACGATACCAACCTCGGCGACGGTTCGGCGGTTGTCAATGTCCCGTACGGCAGCGGAGATTCGCTGCAGTGTACCGGCCTCCTGAGTCTGACCAGCTACTCGTTCAGGATTTATCCCTACAACGGAAGCGGTTGTCAGCGCAACTATAAGACGGACAATTTCCCTTCGTCGAAAGACCAGGTCACCTACACCACCGGAGCCGCTTCGTCGTCGCCAACCGTCGTAGTGAACGAGTATTTTAATGCATCGGCGCAAAGCGGGGAATGGGTCGAGCTTCTGGTCATCCAGAACAACCTGGATATGCGCGGGATGCAGCTTCGCGACTACAGCTCCGCCGGCAATGCGCAGACGCCGGTCGTGTTTTCGAATGCAGCACTCTGGTCATCAGTACCAAAAGGAACGTTCATTGTTCTTCTTGGAAAGGGAAACGCGCAAGCGCAGGACTTTGATATTTCGGATAAGAAACTCGTCGTCAGCGACACCAACGCGACGTACTTTACCGGCGGTGCAAGCGGCTTCGATATTTCCGGCACCGCCGATGCGCTTGAGATCCTGACTTCCGGCGGCGGCCATATTCATTCCCTCAGTCATGGCAGTAAACCGGGGAGCATCGCCTCGCTTGCGGCGCCGACCGCAAATTCAACGACGGCTCCGGCTTCGGGCCACGTGGTTCAATTCGTGAATATCGGGTCGGTAAGCGACTTCGGGCTCGATTCAAAAACATCGGCAGGAGGGGCTGGAACAGAGGGTTCAGCGAACGACGCTGCCGAGTCAAGTTTTGTCGCGACCAATCTTCCCGTCGAGCTGAGTTCGTTCACGGCTCGTGCGGCGGAGGATGGGGTCGAGCTTCGCTGGACGACGGCGACGGAGACGGAGAATTACGGGTTTGAGGTGGAGCGGAGTACAATGAACAATGAACAATCAACAATGAACAGTTGGGAAACAATAGGGTTTGTTCACGGGTATGGAACGAGCAGCAGCGTGCATCGTTATTCTTTCAAGGATGCATCCGCGGTGGTTGGGAGCTACAATTACCGTCTGAAGCAGATTGACCGCAACGGAAACTTTGAGTACAGCGATGAAGTGGAAGCAACGATGACGTTGGCGCCGAATACGATACTGCTCGGACAGAATTACCCGAACCCGTTCAACCCGGAAACCAGCATCGAATTTGCGGTGCCGACGTCGGGCATCGCGACGCTGAAAGTGTACAACACGCTTGGGGAAGAGGTTGCGACTCTCGTGAACGGCAGCGTTGAGGCGGGAGTGTTGAACCGTGCGGCGTTCAACGGAGCCAGCTTTGCCGGCGGCGCATATTTTTACACCCTCAGGTCTGGAAGGTTTATAGAGACGAGAAAGATGCTTCTGCTAAAGTGATTACGCAGATGGCGCTGATTTTGCGCTGATTGCAGATTACGCAGATTGGGGTCTGGATAATTAAGTAGCGGAATCTAGTTCCGTCTCTGTCATTCTGAGGAGGAGCGTTTTTTGCGACGACGAAGAATCTTTCGCACGACGAAAGAGTGAAGGAAACGACGACAGCATAGATTCCTCGCTGCGCTCGGAATGACATGTAGTTGTTGGTGGCTCCAATATTCTCAAGGAAGCTGGGCCTCTGTCATTCTGAGGAGGAGCGTTTTTTGCGACGACGAAGAATCTTTCGCACGACGAAAGAGTGAAGGAACCGAAGTCAGTATAGATTCCTCGCTACGCTCGGAATGACATATGGTTGTTAGTCGCTTCAATATTCTCAAGGAAGCTGGATCCCTGTCATTCTGAGGAGGAGCGTTCTTTGCGACGACGAAGAATCTTTCTTACGGCGATAGAGTGAAGGAACCGAGGTCAGTATAGATTCCTCGCTGCGCTCGGAATGACATGCAGTTGTTGGTGGCTCCAATATTCCCAAGGAAGCTGGGTCTGTGTCATTCTGAGGTGGAGCGTTCTTTGCGACGACGAAGAATCTTTCTTACGGCGAAAGAGTGAAGGAACCGAGGTCAGTATAGATTCCTCGCTTCGCTCGGAATGACATGTAGTTGTTGGTGGCTCCAATATTCTCAAGGAGGCTGAGTCTATGTCATTCTGAGGAGGAGCGTTTTTTTGCGACGACGAAGAATCTTTCTTACGGCGATACAGTGAAGGAACCGAGGTCAGTATAGATTCCTCGCTTCGCTCGGAATGACATGTTGTTGTTGGAGGCTCCAATATTCTCAAGGAAACCGGGTCCTTGTCATTCTGAGGAGGAGCGTTCTTTGCGACGACGAAGAATCTTTCTTGCGGCGATAGAGTGAAGGGACCGAGGTCAGTATAGATTCCTCGCTGCGCTCGGAATGACATGTAGTTGTTGATGGCTCCAATATTCTCAAGGAAGCTGGGCCTCTGTCATTCTGAGGAGGAGCGTTCTTTGCGACGAAGAAGAATCTTTCTTCCCGTATAGATTCCTCGCTTCGCTCGGAATGACATGTAGTTGTTGGTGACTCCGATATTCTCAAGGAAGCTGAGTCTCTGTCATTCTGGGGAGCGCGGCGACGGATGCTCCTTCCGAAGCATCCCCTTTTCACTCATGGCTATAAACTGCTAACTGCTAACTGTTAACTGTTAGCTGCTACCTGTTGCCGTTCCTTCTTGCTTCTCTCTCGTGATTCTGCTATAATGTTTTCCATCATGACCCCGCGCCGCGTTCTTATCGTGATGCTGTTCCTCTGGTGTGCGGCAATCGCCGCTGCGCCGCTATTGAGCTCGCTCGGCGGTCCGCTCGCAGCGTCGGGCGCATTCCTCTACCAGTTGTTTTCCCGCGTCTGCCATCAGATCGACGGCCGGTCGTTCCATATCGCCGGATACAAATTCGGCGTGTGCATCCGCTGCACGTCCATCTACGGCGCCTTTTTCCTCGGCGTCCTTTTCGCCCCTTTCGCTTCCAGAACCATCGGCCGCCGGCTTTCATCCCGGTCGTTGATCCTTCTCTCCGCGCTTCCGATGGCTGCCGACGTCGCCCTGTCGGCGTTCGGCATTCACGAGAGCACCGCCGTCACACGAATGTGCAGCGGCGCCCTCTTTGGTTTCGGACTGAGCGTTCCGCTCGCCGAGCCGCTCGAAGAACTTGTGCAAAAAATCCTATCACGATCGAAGAATATTCTACGGATACCGTATGCGACCAAAGCCGGATAGACTGATGCCCGCGCTCTACGGCGGACTGATCATCGCGGGAATTTCCGCAATTCCCGGACTGAACCTCATCAACGTCTGCTGCTGTGCGGGGATTCTGCTGGGGGGATTCCTTGCAGTTCTTTTTTACAGGCAGGAGCTGACGCCGGAGATGGACCCGCTGACGTCGAACGACTGCGTGCGGCTCGGCGCGCTGACCGGAGTGATCGCCGCCGCGGCCGGAGCCGTGATCTCGTTCGTCGTTGCGCTCGTCTTCGGCAACATCGCCATCGAGATGATGATGAACATCGTGCACCGGATGAACGTCGACCTGCCGCCGAACATCGAGCAGATGATCGACCAGGCGTCGGAGGAGAGGCCTTCGGTCATCGGGATGATCGCGTCGCTCTTCTTTACGATGATTATCGACGTGCCGTTTGCGATCCTCGGAAGTCTGATCGGATGGTCGGTGTTCAAGCCGAAGCAGCAGTTCCCGCAGCAGATCCCCTGATCATCCGCGGAGCTTGATGCGGAAGGTCGTTCCGACGCCGAGCTTGCTCTCTTTGATGGAGAGTTTTCCTTTATGGTAGGTTTCGACGATCCTTTTTGAAAGGCTGAGCCCGAGTCCCCATCCCCGTTTTTTCGTGCTGAAGCCGGGGCGGAAGACGTCTTTCCGGTACGCCGCATCGATCCCTTTCCCGGTGTCGGTCACGTCGATGACCGGCGCGTTCCCGGCGCGCGAGATCCTGAACGAGATCTTTCCCTTCCCGTCCTCCATCGCATCCAGCCCGTTCTTCACGAGGTTCTCAAGCACCCATTCGAACAATTCGCGGTTGATCTTCGCCTCTACCGGCTCGGACGGCTCCACGACGATGTCGACCCGTTTCCCCATCTGCGGTATTCTCTTCTGGAAGTAGCTGATCACGCTTTTCACGACCTCGCCGAGATCCTCCTCGCGCAGGTCAGGGCGCGAGCCGATCTTGGAGAAGCGGTCGGCGATCTTGTTCAGCCGGTGCAGGTCGTTCTCCATCTCCGCGATCGTTTCGGCGGTCTTGGCGTCGGCTTCGGGGCGGAGCTTCAGAATTTCGGTCCATCCCATCATGCTCGACAGCGGAGTGCCGAGCTGGTGGGCCGTCTCCCGCGCCATGCCGACCCAGATGTTGCTCTGTTCGCTCCGCTTGATGTAGCTGAAGCCGATGTAGCCGACAAAGATAAAGAGAGAGGCGATGACGATCTCGATGTAGGGCAGCCACCGGAGGCGCGTCACGAGAGGCGACTCGCCGTAATGGACACGGCTGAGGATGATCGTGTCCTGGTACGAGACGACGATGGGGCGGTTGATCCGGTCCATTTCCGGGATAAGCGACCGGACGTACGCATCGCGCTCCGCTTTTGGAAGCGTCGTATCGACGTCGATGTTGCGCGAGGCCTTGATCTCGAAGTTCCCGGCGTCCGATTCGATGATGGGGAAGTCGATCGCCCGGATCAGCTCGTCGAAAATAAAATTATATTCTGCGCCTGAAAAAGGGCTGTTGGCGAGGTACTCGACCGATTTGGCATACAGGGCGGCCACCTCGCGCTCTTTTTGCTGCAGCCGGTCGACCAGGTTGTGCGTGTAGATGAGAATGGGGATGATGATGACGAACGCCGCGATCAGCAGCGCAGCTTTGATATTTCCGGATTTTGGACTGCGGTCGCTGAGGTTCATAAGAGGATTGGCTTCTTCGGCATTCGCAGGTCAGACATTCGCTCCTTCGGAGCATCCCTTCGAGGATTGCCTGTCCTGCAAAAACAGTTTTCTAATCGAGTTGCTGTATTCCCCTCACCGCTCGACGGTCTGGTCGCGCCGCGCTCCGACCGAAACGATCGACACGGGGACTCCCGACAGCTTCTCGATCGCTTCGATGTATTGCCGTGCCCTGGCCGGAAGCTGCTTGTATTTTTTTGCCGTCGAAATTGTTTCCTTCCATCCTTTATAGGAGCGGTAGACCGGCTCGACGCGTTCGAGCGTCTGGAGGGCGGAGGGGAACGATTTGAGCGGACGCCTGTCGATCGAATATCCGGTGCAGATCCTGATCTCGTCGAATTCGTCGAGGACGTCGAGCTTGGTGAGGGCGATCTCTTTCACGCCGTTGATCTCGAGCGAGTATTTCAGGCTGACCATGTCGAGCCATCCACACCGCCGCGGGCGTCCCGTCGTCGCGCCGAACTCGTGTCCCACAGTGCGGAGCTTTTCGCCGATGCCGTCCGTGTGTTCGGTGGGGAAGGGGCCGTTGCCGACGCGCGTGGAATACGCCTTCACGATGCCGATGATGTTTTTCACCGACGTCGGCGGGATGCCGAGTCCCGTGCAGGCGCCGCCGCTGGTCGGGTTGGAGGAGGTAACGAACGGATACGTACCGTGGTCGACGTCGAGCAGCGCACCCTGCGCTCCCTCGGCGAGAATATTTTTTTTCTTCTTCAGGGCGGCGATCAGGTATGCGGAAGTGTCAGTCACGTACGGGTCGATCTTCTTGTCGAACTCCTCGTACTCGCTGATCATCTTGTCGACATCGAGCACGGCGGAGCCGTACACCTTGCTGAGAAGCTGGTTCTTTTCCTCGATGTTCGATTTCAATTTATCGCAGAGGACCTTCCGGTCGAGGAGGTCGACCACGCGGATGCCGGTGCGCATGTACTTGTCGATGTACGCCGGTCCGATGCCCCGTCCCGTCGTGCCGATCTTGTTCGCCCCCTGCTCGCGGATGCTGTCGAGCAGTTTGTGGTACGGCATGATCAAGTGGGCGTTGTGGCTGATGAAGAGCCTTCCTTCGATCTTGATGTTGAAGGATTTGATCATGGCGATCTCTTCCATGAGGGCCATCGGGTCGATGACGACGCCGTTGCCGATGACGCAGGTGACGTGCTTGTGGAAGATCCCGGACGGGATGAGGTGCAGGACGTATTCTTTTTCGCCGATAACGACCGTGTGTCCCGCGTTGGCGCCCCCCTGATAACGAGCGACGATGTCGATGTCGTCGCTGAGCAGGTCGACGATCTTTCCTTTTCCTTCATCCCCCCACTGCGCCCCCACGATGATTGTTACTGGCATAACGGTGGTCGTTGTTGTGATGAAAAACTGCTAAACAATGTGACTGTCCATAGTACAAAAAAAAGGATGGAATCTCAAGGCGGAAGTGATTACGCAGATGACGCAGATTTTGCGCAGATGACTGATTTCGCAGATGAGGCAGTGCATAAGCATTGGTTATCTCCGTCTTCCTCATGTACGTCCATACGGCGTGGTGCCCCGTCGCTCTCTGCAACGGCAGATTCTGCCGTGACGGCGGTGCAGTGTCGTGGATCCTTCGACTCGTCCTGAAAAACGGACTCGCTCAGGATGACATGGACTGGGGGAGTACCCGACTCCTTACTGCTTACTGCTCACTGTTTACTTCCTACTGCTCACTGCTCACTGCTTACTGCTCACTGCTTACTGCTCACTGCTTACTGCTTACTGTCTACTGACTCCTGTCTCCTCTCCTTGCACTTCCTGAATTTTTTGCCTACTTTCATCACAGGAACATCATCATTTCAAACCCATCTTCAATGACGAGAGCAAAAGCAGCTTCATCCTCACGTAAAACTCCGAAAACCCTTCCGCCAAAAGGCGATGCTCTCAGCCAGCGCAAACTCGACTCCCGTGCAGAGGACTCGCGGCTGATCGCCGCCGCGATCGACGGCAGCCAGCCGGCCTACCGCGCCCTCATGAAAAAATATCACGACCCGATCTGCAACCTCCTCTTCCGGATGATCCACGACAAAGACGAAGTGGAGGACCTCACCCAGGAGGCGTTCATCAAGGCATTCCAGTCCCTCTCCAGCTTCAACGAGGAATTCGCTTTCTCGACATGGCTTTTCAAGATCGCCACGAACAACTGCATCGATTACATCCGGAAAAAGAAGCTGCAGACCTTTTCGATCGACAAACCGATCGAATCATCCGACGGCGATTTCTCTTTTGAAATACCCGATTCGACCTACGAGCCCGACCGGGAGATGATCGCCCGGCAGCGGACCCGGCTGCTTGAGCAGGCCATCAAATCACTCCCCCCGAAATACCGGACCGTGATCCTGATGCGCCATACGGAGGAGAAGGATTATGCCGAAATTGCGCGGCAATTGAAGCTTCCCATCGGCACCGTCAAGGCCCATATTTTCCGCGCCCGTGAAATGCTCTATAAAAACCTCCGAAAAAAGATCCAGCTCTATTGAAAGAATGCGTAACTCTCCCCCCTTTTTTTCGTAGTACGAAGAGAGGAAATCCGCACAAGTTGAGTGCGGCATTCGCTGTCACCGAGTCGCCGGTGCTCGAAAGTATTCAGCTCCGTGAGGTCCAGGAGGTCACGCTGGACGTTGAGCAGAATGGAGAGCCACCATGGACATGAGAATATTACCTATCGTACATAAAGCTGCGCCGTTCATCTTCAGCGCTGCGGTTGCCGTGCAGGCAGTCGCGGGGGGACTCCACAAAGAGATCAAACGGACATCGGAGAAAGAGGTCCACATCAAGCTCGAATCGTCCTTCGGCACCGTGATCTGTTCCAAAGGGGATCCCGAGAAAGTGATGATCTTCGACCTGAAGACGGAGGAGGGGCGCAAGCCGAACGTCGACATCGACTACCGCATCAACAAGGATGTCGGGTATCTCGACATTTCGCATGAGTCGGACGGAGAGAATTCCGTATCGCTCAACATGAACGATGACGACGAAGAAAAGAACGACGGGAATTTCCAGAGCGGGAAATGGTACATGCGGTTCACCGATGCCGTCCCGCTGTCGATCGATGCGTCGCTCGGCGCCGGCCGCGGGGATTTCGACATGACGGGACTCGACATCAAAGATTTCACGATGTCGGCGGGGGCAAGCTCGACCACCCTGCTGTTCGGCGAGCCGAACAAGAGCGAGATCGAGGATTTTGAGATCAAGTCCGGGGTCAGCAAGTTCGAGGGGGAAAAACTATGCAACGCCAACTTCAGACGGATGACGTTCGAAGGGGGCGTCGGCTCGTACCATCTGAACTTCGACGGCGAGCTCCACCGCGAAGTTGAGGTCAGGATCAAGATCGGGCTGGGGGCGGTGACGATCCTGATCCCGAGGGACTACGGCGCCAAGATCCATTACCAGGAGAACTGGTTCTCCAATTTCTCGATCGACCATGATTTCGACGAAGAACGCAAGGGAGTGTATGTGACCTCGAATTATTCCTCGGCCGAAGGGAGGCTGAATATTTATGTCGAGTCCGGCCTGGGGAGCGTGAAGGTGAAGCTGGAGGAATAAGAGAATTTTCGCGATAAAATTTTTATCCCCGCATGCTGCTGGCATCGGGGATTTTTTTTGACGGCATGGACTCGGGTTCCCTGAGAATATTGGAGCCACCAACAACTACATGTCATTCCGAGCGCAGCGAGGAATCTATACTGAATTCGGTTCCTTCACTCTTTCGCCGTAAGAAAGATTCTTCGTCGTCGCAAAGAGCGCTCCTCCTCAGAATGACAGAGACTCAGCATCCTTGAGAATATTGGAGCCAGCAACAACTACATGTCATTCCGAGCGTAGCGAGGAATCTATACTGACCTCGGTTCCTTCACTCTTTCGCCGTAAGAAAGATTCTTCGTCGTCGCAAAGAGCGCTCCTCCTCAGAATGACAGAGGCCCAGTAACCTTGAGAATATCGGAGCCACCAACGACTACATGTCATTCCGAGCGCAGCGAGGAATCTATACGGCAAGAAAGATTCTTCGTCGTCGCAAAGAACGCTCCTCCTCAGAATGACATGGACAGCGATAGTATCTGCCTGCTCACTGCTAACTGCTTACTGTCTCCTGTCTTCTGCTTTCTGACATCTCACTTCCCAAACTTAAAGTACTGCGACCACTGGTAGGGGGCGCTGAACGCGGCAGACTTGCTCATGGCGATGACGGCGGAGCGGTAGGCGTCGTTCACGCTGCTCCCCCGGGCCAGCGCGGTATAAAATTTTTCGCTGAAGAATTTATTCGGCTTCACGTCGGACGGCCGCATGGTGAGGATGATGTTGGACGAGCCGTTCATCATCAGCACCGCGGCATAGAGCGGCGTCAGTCCCGA
>DATJPT010000005.1 GCA_035506275.1 Bacteroidota bacterium | reverse complement strand
GACCTTGTCGAGTGAATCAAACACGCGCGCAAACTCATTGATTGCCTCAGTCTCAGATTGGGTCTTCGCGATTTCTGGCCAATAGGGGACCATGAGTTGATACGTGATCCGACCGAAGAGCAGGAGGTTCGCTTTGCGTAGCACTTCGGTGAAGTACTTGTGCAGCTCCTTGTCGACAATCCCGTCCGTGTGACTGCAGTAACCGTCGGCGGTGATATTGATAGCGAACACGACCTTTCTCATAGACCTCCAATAAAGAAGATAATATATTTTGCGCGTTCAACGGACCGGAGCTATGCTGCGGCAATGTGCAGTCAGTTCCGTGTAGCATGTTGCGCGGACGTAACGGTTGTTCATTTCAGTTTATTATAGCCGTTGCGCAGCACATTCGCCAACGGCTGGTTCCGTCAGCTTGAGCGACTGGCTAGGCGGCAGATTATTTTTGCAACAGGAACTTCTTTGTTTCTGAATAAGTGTTTGACTGTAATCGGTAAAAATAGACTCCGCTAGCATGATTCGAACCATTCCAGTAAACAGAATAAACGCCAGGTGAATACTCTCCTTCGGTAACAGTAGCAACATATTGTCCCAATAAATCAAATATTTTTAAAGAGACGTAACAAGTTATTGGCACAGAAAATGTTATTTGTGTTGAAGGATTGAATGGATTGGGATAATTTTGAGATAGATAATATTGACTTATTTCCATTATGCCCTTGCGAACTGATGTCACATTACCATACTGAACGCCACGTAATATCGCTCCCGTGATTTCATATGCGTCTATTTTAGCATAATTCGATGCATCGGAGAAATAAAAGTGCTTCATCATAGTAGGCCCAAATCCTTGAGTGGTTATATATAGAGCATCCCATTCATTCTGAGTCATTCGAGTGTGTGAAAACATTTCCTGAGCTGCTGTATTTACACCGAATAGATCAACAGTGATCAATTTAATATAACCTCCATCTCCAGCTCCGGTACCAATCGTAATGCCTCCCCAAACCGTATCACTGCTTACTCGATTGTCATACCCAAAAGGTCGCCAGAAGCTTGTCGTACCTAATCCAAGAAAATAAAACTGAAGAGTATCCGAATGCCAATAGTCATACCCTATTATAGAATTATTGCCAAGGTTGGTAATAACCATGTTGTGGTATAAGTTACTATTGATCATTGTGTCTGACGTTGCTACATATTTTAGATTTTCATTAACCGTGGTATCATTGGGATAAGAGTAATCAGAAAGGGTATGTTTATAATACCACGTATCTCCATTTGCGATAGGAATTATTGGTTGCGATATTCCATGTGAGATTATCACGTTTCCGAGCAGTAATAGACGGCATAGTCTCATAAGTATCTCCCTTTGTATGCGTTCTGCCGCGTAACGCACCGCGGCTAACTTGCGCCAACGTGCAGCCAGTTCTATGTAGATTGTTGCGCGGACGTGACGGTTGATCATTTCAGTTCCTTTTGTCTTTCGCGCGGCGCATTCGCCGACTGCTGGTTCCGTCAGTCAGTGCCAGAGGCACCATGGCGTAAAGCGCCACTTGAGCGGCTGGTTAGGCCGCATCTTCATTTTAACAACAAGAGTTTCTTTGTTTCAGTAAAGGAATCAGTTTCCAATCGATAGAAGTAAACACCACTTGGCAATTTTTCCCCATTCCATTGCAATGAATGGTCTCCAGCAGGCATTTCCTGGAAAACAAGTGTTTCTACTTTTCTTCCTATAATATCATATAGCCTTAATGATACAAATGTTTTTCTCGGTATTGAAAACGAAATGATTGTCGATGGATTGAATGGATTTGGATAATTTTGTTTAAGAAAAGTGGATCCAGGGATTTTTAACAAATCATTTGCCGGAAGATTATATGTGATTTCGGATGAATCGATGTTCCTAAAGATTCCTGCTCCCCAAGAACCAAGCCAAAGATGCCCGTTATGATAGTGAACACTTCGAATGTCGGAATTCATGATATCTGAACTAATTAATTTCCCGTAGGATTTTCCGTACTTAGCTATAACGCCAGAATAGGTTACAGCAATAAATAAGGAATCATCATTTCCCGTAACATCCTCAACTGCACCATTGAATTCCGGAATTCCGACTGTTTGCCAGGTTGCCCCTTTATCAGAACTCATAAATAGTACGTTGACCTCTGAACAACCTGCGTAGAGAGTTGTATTAATGGCAGATACTTTAATGATTGGAGGAGTAATTCCAGCTGGCATGGAGACCGCCGCCCAATGCTCACCCAAATCAGTACTCCGATAAATCTGCGATTCTCCATCGGTTGCGACGACAATAGAATCAACAGCTGCAACACTTGCTACATTGGGTCGTCCACTGTTCGGTAGCCCGCTGGTCATTAACGTCCATGCTGCTCCCCTATTAACACTCTTAAAAAGACCGTATGAAGTGCTTGCATACAAAACATCGTTCGCCCAAGCGATAGAAGTAATATCACCCCCATCAATACCATTATTGCGTTGAACCCAGGAAATCCCTTTATCGCTACTCATGATGACTCTGCAATTATATGTCCAATCGGTCGAGGCTAAGAAAATGGTATCGTTGACATTTATCAAACTCTTTATGAAGGGTTTCACGTTAGAATCAGTGATCTGATTCCATGTTGCGCCAAGATCGGTCGTATAAAATAAACCAGCTCCATTTGTTCCCGCAAAAATACTTTCTCCAACTGAATTTATGCACGAAATTGAACTATTTGTGAGCCCAAGGTTTTTTTGCTGCCATGTAGTACCGAAATCCGATGTAATCTTGATACCATCATATGATGCATAATAAACGATTCCATCTTTTCCATTTAAATGTGTTGGTGAATAATTATAAAGACCATTATTAATTTGCGTCCAACTTATTCCACTATTTGACGATCGATAGATTCCATTGTTATAGATCCCGGCATAAAGACCGGAGTGGTCTGCATATAAATTTGTAATGATGTCGTTTGGTGGTGAGGCTCCTGCTGGAACTGACCAAGTAAGGCCATCGTCAATACTTATATAGACTTCAGCTTGATTTAAAAACCTTGCGGCATAGAGCGTATCATGATATTTACAGATTGCATCCGCCATCCACGCATAAGGATCGGGATCGATCCTTGTCCATTGTTCACCCCTATTCGTGCTTCGAAACATTCCCGAGCCAGAAGCGCCTGCCGCAGAAGCAATAATTACGCTATCACTTGCAATAATTGTTCTGAAATCCAAATTATCAATGCCAGTATTTACAGCCGTCCAATTTGAATCCGATACTGACCTCCTAAATATTCCGTATCCACTCGTTGCGGCAAAAATAAAGGTATCGAGCACTGCCATATCAACTACACTAACGTTTAGAGGCAATCCATTGTTATCTTTTTTCCAAGTTAGTCCTTGATCGCCACTTATGTAAACACCATTGCGATCAGTTCCAGCCCAAATAGTATCTCCAATGGCAGTGATTTTTTTTACTTCATCACTGGCAAGGCCGGTAAATTTCCAATGATCTCCATTGTCTGTGCTTCTAAATACACCGTTAATACCTCCTGCAAAAACAATACTGTCCGTAAAACAAATTGTGGAAATCAACCCACCTTGTGGTCCTGACATTTGTTTCCAAATGAAATCCTGCGAGTTCATCGAAGAGATGTTAAATAGCAACAAGAGTGAAATGCTTGTCTTTTTCATATGCAAAGCTTCAAATGAGTGAAGATGCGCGCTAACGGACCGGCACTAAGCTGCGGAAACGAAAACCTTCCAATTGAGATGCCGGCGCGCGAGCGCCAAACCCTTTAACTTATGTTTTCACTTTCCAACGCGCGGTAAATTGCATCCGCGCTCCTTCCGTCAGATTGAGTGCATGGTTAGGCTGCAAACGCCGTACGCCACAGACTAATGCCCAACGTTCATGATCTCGCCAACGGCCACCTATCTTAAGGTACAGAGGAGAGAAACCTTCTTTGGTAAAACCACATTTTCGAATAAGCTTAATAGAAGCAACATTACCGGGTTGAATATTGGCTTCCAGTCGATGCAACTTCAGTTTAGTGAATGCATATCTGACGACAGTCAGTAATCCTTTCTGCATATATCCCTGACGCTCAAAACCTGTGAATGCGTAGTAACTCAGGTACCCACTGCGAAATAGTCCATAAACGACATTCGTTAGATTTACAACACCAACCAATTGACCTGTAGATGGCAAGAATACAACAAAACCGAAGTTTGTAATGCCATCGTTCTTCTCTAGATAGCGTTTGAATGTCGCGGGATTCGAAGGTGGCGAAACCCAAGGATAATGAAGCCGTCGGCTAGATTGTACGGCTGTGATGAATGCCTTTTGATCGAATCCAATAACAGGACGAATATCAATTTTCATAAGTATGCGCCCTAACGTACCGCGGCCAAGCTGCGGCGGCGAACTGTTAGTTCCATGTAGTTCATTGTTCGGACGTATCTGCTGATCATATCATTCTCGCCGTACTGTCGCGCGGCGAAATCGCCTACGGCTGGTTCCGTCAGCTTGAGCGACTGGTTAGCCAGTGACCTGCCCCCAGTTTATGTGCCAGTGCGTAGTTTAGTTTTGTCCTTCAGGCATTGGCTAACTGAAGGGGATAAAATGTCTCCGGTGCCGGTGGTCTGTAATTCAATGAGCTGTGAGGTCTGAGCTTATTGTATGTGTTTCTCCACCTTTCCGTCACAACCTTCGCCTCCGTAATTGTATCAAAGATCTCTCCGTTAAGCAACTCGTCTCTGAACTTTCCGTTAAATGACTCGATGTATCCGTTCTCCCACGGACTTCCCGGTTCGATGAACAGTGTCTTCACACCGAGTCTTCCCAGCCATGATCGTACTGTATCAGCAACAAACTCCGGTCCATTGTCCGATCTTATATGAGCAGGAGTTCCTCTCGTCACAAATAATTCTGCTAACGCTTCCACAACATCGTTCGATGTAATCTTCCGATCGATCCTGATCGCCAGGCATTCTCTGGTATATTCATCGATCACGTTGAGCATCCTCAACGGTTTTCCATTACTCGTTCTGTCTGCAACAAAATCGTAACTCCAGACATGATCCTTTCGTTCTGGCCGCAGGCGTATGCAGGATCCATCGTTGAACCAGAGTCTTCTCCGCTTGGGCTGCTTTTTCGGCACTTTCAGCCCCTCCTGACGCCATATTCGTTCGACTCTCTTGTGGTTGACGTGCCAGCCTTCACTCCGCAGCAATGCCGTTATCCGGCGGTATCCGTAACGTCCATATTCACATGCCAGTTCGGTGATGCGCTGTGTGAGAAGTCCTTGTTCCTGACTGACCCGGTGTTCTTGTCGTTGTGTCGAGCGCGGCTGCTCCAGAACCATGCACACTCGACGCTCCGAGTATCCGATCTTTTCTTGAACCTCTTCCACGGCCCGGCGCTTCTTCGCCGGGCTTAAAAGTTTCCCCGTGCTGCTTCCTTCAAGATCGAGTTGTCAATCGTCAGATCGGCAACGACCTTCCGCAATCGGCCGTTCTCTGCTTCCAGCTCCTTTAATCGCTTCGCCTGGTCAACTCTCAGGCCTCCGTACTCCTTCCGCCACTTGTAATACGTCATCTCACTGACCTCCAGCTGCCGTGCCACCTCGGTGATCGTCTTCCCCTGGCTCTGCAGCACTTCTGCTTCGTGTAACTTGTTAATGATCTCCTCTGCAGTATACCGCTTCCGACTCATGACCTTCCTCCTTTTTTGATGACTTCCAATATACTATATTGGATCATCTTTTGGGGGGCAGGTCATCAGCTGTAATGCCTTTGGCAATATTCAAATCCATTTCCACGAGAAGAAATTTTCTTTTGCCTAAATCCTCTTTGTTTAATTCCAAAATAGCTTGCCCGAGGCTTCCAGATCCCGCGAAAGAATCTAGAAAAAATCCGTCCTTTTCATGTTTACCATTAATAACCATTGACGCAAAGTATTTTATCAATTCCACAGGCTTAGGATTAGAAAACACCTTCGTCCCAAAAATATTTTCTATTTCCCACGTACCATCTTGATTAAATGGCCCTGTCATAATAGAAATTGGTTTTGCCATTCTTATCTGACCATCCTCATCTCTCAAATATTGCTTAAATCTCACGCTCCACTTACCCTTTGCTTTTTTTATTACTAACTCATCATTTTCAAGAGCTTTTAACATTCGCTCTTTTGCCCAAATCCATTGCTTGTCAGGCCAAATTTCTTCGCCTTTATATAATATGGGATATACAAGATTTGGTCTATCATCTTTACTCCTTGTTGCCAAAGGTTGCGTAACAAACCCACCACGAACTTCATATTTGGAATCACGCCCTCTATATTTTTTTGCTTCTTCAATACTAAGAGGCGCTTCAATACTTAATATTGGATTCCGTGAATAACAAAAAATATATTCATGAATATTACCAAATCCTTTAGTTAACGCTCCTGGACCGTATTTATTTTTCCAAATAATAGCTTGAACAAAGTTGTTTTCTCCGAAGATTTCATCCAACATTGGTTTCAGAGCAAATGCTTCGTTATCATCAATGGAGATAAATATTAAACCATCTTTTCGTAAAAATTTTCGTAGCAGAGTTAACCTCGGATACATCATGCACAGCCACTTATCATGCCGGGAGAGGTCTTCTCCTTCCTTTCCTACGGCTTGATCAAGCCACGCTCTGATATCGGGCGAATTTACATTGTCGTTGTATTTCCA
The DNA here is from genome assembly GCA_035506275.1 of Bacteroidota bacterium. Classification (NCBI taxonomy): domain Bacteria; kingdom Pseudomonadati; phylum Bacteroidota; species Bacteroidota bacterium. Next base: position 63,302 of record DATJPT010000005.1, on the reverse strand, counting down.
GCCCTCGTTTCCAGTATTATACGGTGGATCGATATAAATAAATTTTACTTCGCCGGCGTAATATGGAAGTAATGCCTTAAGTGCAAGCAAATTGTCTCCATGAACCAGCAAATTCTCAGCCTCTGGGTCGCCTGCTGAAAGAGATGGATCGCATTTCAACAGTCTGTATGGTACTTGCGTATGGTGATTGACGACAGCCTTTTTCCCGATCCAATCAAGAGTGGGCATTAAATTTCCAATTATTCAATGTTCGAAAGGATTCTATGTGAAAAATCCGCAGCTCGTCCCTCCATACGTTCCACGGATTCATTTCGACAAAAGGTAGCTATTTTAATTGGTCAATTCAACAGCATCAACCGCTTTTGACTTTTCCGAGCATGCCTGACCAGACAGCGAAAATAGGCTGGCCTCGAAGCTCGAAAAATTGGATGACTAAATAACAATGCCCATATCTATCAGGCATGGGCATTGAGATGTTCAAAGTTGAAAAAGGATTTTAGATATAAGCCCCAACAAATAGGCTTAGGGCTTCCTCCTCAATTGTGCCCGCAACTTTGCCGAAGGAGAGAGCGCCGGAGATTCCTTCACCATGTTCTCTAGTACTTTTAACCCGTAAGAAATTGGCTCACGGATGTTTTCTCCTTTTACTATTCTACCTAATACTACTATATTGGATTATCTTTTGGGGGGCAGGTCATCTCCACAAAAGCATTTCTTAGCCGAGCCTTGCCAGCGGAGTTTACATTTGCCAGATGAGGGCATGCGATTTTGTCGATACGAAGAAATGGATGCTGCTCAGATAGTGCTTGCGCCTGAATCTCGGAACGAGCTCGTTCGACTGACTGAATAAGCTCGATTAAAAAATTAACGAAAGAGCCCTATGAAAATTGTCCATGTCGTTTTTTTTGCGCTGTATATTGCTGCGTATAACCATAGTTCCGGCCAGTCTATGTCATTCGACACATTTACAAATCCTGTGATTCCCGGCGACCACCCTGATTGCACGTTGACAAAGGTGGGGAGTGATTTTTACACCACCGGCTCGTCGTTCAATCCAACGCCGGTCATCTACCACTCAACAGACCTTATTCATTGGGAAGCTGTCGCGCAGCCGGTGTCGGCTTCATGGTCAAACTACGGCGATACGCCGGCGGGCGGATGTTGGGGCGGGCAAATGGTTCACTATAATAATAAATACTGGGATTTTTTTTCGCGAGCGAATTCGATGTATTTTGTTACCGCAAGCGATCCCAAGGGACCATGGAGCATGCCAACGTTAATGAGTACGCCTTCGAGCGTTCCCGGCTTAGGCTACGACAACTCCATTTTTATTGACGACGATAACTCCTGGTACTTATTGGTCAAGAACGGCCAGGTGAACAATTGGATAGTCCAATTAGGGGATGACGGACAACCCAACGGGGCGATCTATAATTTATGCTGGATCAATCCGGCCCCTTCGTACCCGTACAGTTGGGCGGAGGGACCCGTGATGTGGAAGTATAAAGGGTATTATTACTACAGTTTTGCACGCGACGTGTCCGGCGGGCAAAAGGTTCTCCGAAGTTCCAAACTAACCGGGGACCAATCTTCGTGGACGCTTCTGGGTGACTTCTTTAATCTTACCGACCGTCAGATCTCCGGCGCACTGTTCCAAAACCCGAATCATTCATCCGGCGTCGTCATGCTTAACGACAGCACTAGCTGGGTTATTCATCCATTGTGGCGGAATGCCAATGGTAATGAATGGTACGGTCAGGGACGGCAGGGATTGGTCAACGAGGTAAGCTATGATACCAGCGGCAAGCCGACAGCAGATTATCCGATCAACGTCCCCAAGACCGCCCCTAAACTGCCGAGCAGCGGTATCCCATGGATGGTCCCTCATTCTGATTTTTTCAATTCCGCAACGTTGAATCCTGAGTGGTCGTTTTTAGGTTACACGCCTGACAATACATACTCGCTCACCGATCGCCCAGGATGGCTGCGATTATCGCCAAAGGGGAAAATCAATACGGTGATAAAAAATGACGGCGAACATAATTACTCGATCATTACCCAATTGGAATTCGATCCGAAAACTCCTGCCGATCAAGCCGGAATTTGGGTGTTTAACGGTCTGCAGACTCTGAGCATAAAGCTCTACAGCACCGTTGATTCATCGGGTCATACGGTCATCGCATGTTCTTATAACGGAACTTATTACCAGACTCCAAACAACGCGGGGGATGCCGTATGGTTGAAACTGGTTCGAGTAAATCATACAATGACGGGCTATTGGAGCGTCGACGGTTATGATTGGACTCAGGTGGGAAGCAGCTTCAATACATCGGGAATGGACGGTTTGCAGCCAAACTATAACTCATGGACAGGCAACCGGCAGGGTGTGTTTGTTCAAAACAGTCCTGCGTATTTCGATCTCTATATTTACCGCGACGCTCATACACCGATGCTTGCGGAATGCCCAGCCAATCAGAACGGCACCGCACGGTCAGCCCCAACCCAGGGCATTGCCGTACTCGACAATATTCACAACAACGATTGGGCACTCTATGCGGGAGTAGAATTTGGCAATGCGGACAAATATCCGAAGAAAAGCGACTCGGTCATGATCGTCGCTTCTTGTGCCTCATTGGGAGGTACTGTAGAAGTGTGGCTTGATTCTCTTGATACAGGCAACAAAATAGCGGTCTGCAATATCAGCAACACCGGCTCTTCCGGCGTTTTTAAGACTTTTGCCGCAAAGGTGGCATCACCCGTCACCGGCAATCATGATGTGTATCTGAAATTTGTCGGGACCGGCTCGGAAGAACTTTTCCAACTGCAATGGCTGTATTTTGTTGACAGCAACTTTCCGGAGACGTTCGTTAAGGATCTGCACCCCGCTCGCAGACCAGAAGTGTATTCGTTGGAACAGAATTTTCCAAACCCGTTCAATCCAACAACAGTCATCAGTTATCAATTACCAATGAATACTGTTGTGACGTTGAACGTATACGATGTGCTTGGGAGAGAAGTCAAGACCATAATCAGCGAACGTCAGACTGCGGGTGCTCACTCGGTGACTTTCGATGCGAGCTCGTTAGCGAGCGGAGTGTACTTCTATAGACTGCAGGCGGGAGCATTCGTTCAGACAAGGAAGTTGATCGTAATGAAGTAACTTTGTGAAAACGCTATTGAAAGACAGCAATTCTCAGTTACATTTTGGTTACTCGGTGTCGCCGGAAATGCAAAAGCCCCTGTAAACACAGGGGCTTTTTGTTGCTCCAGCGACCTTAGAAAACAGGCAGTCTCCTAAATCTCAATAGAAGTGAATTCCATGCGAGGTCACATGTAAGCTTTTAGTGAACGATTCATTTCATACCTCAGAGTTCCCACATATTGTTGAACCTTCTTGATAGATCGTCCAGCGTAGATAGCAGATCTTCGATTATCCAGGAGAAGATTGTTCTTCCCCGGGGAAAATTAATTGACGAAACAAGTTGGGGAGTTCAGCCTGGAGGAGTTCAACGGATCGAATCCTCGAGCGGGATCTATTTTTCGCCGTTGGAGTTTGACGGGAAGATACAGGTGAAGAAGATGATGCTGTTGAAGTAAGCAGTTCAAATTCGTTATCATTGCCCGGTGCCGATGTAGGTGCCGGACCTTTTTATTTCTTGACTCTTCCCTCCTTAACTTCTACATTTGTCCAATTATATAACCAATTCGGGGCGGAACGGTTACAGATGAACCTCCTGATTCGTTCTTGATGATGGAGGTTTTGTGTTTTAATGAAATTGTACGTGGTCGCAGGTTAGTCGCTGTTTATTTGGTGGCTTAAGAATAATCAGGAGTATACATGAGCAAAGAAAAAAACGATGATTGTTTGGTTTGTTGTTGGAGTAGTGTTCTTAAGTGTCTGTGTCCATGATTTCTATAATTATAGTTCATCAAATAAATCTTTACTGATCATAATATTTGAAGGCATTGCGGGAATTGCATCATTTATAAATATTTCTAATTATAGAAGGAAGGTCATTGCTAAGAAAGCCACCATAACTAACGGCACAAGCTGACGTAACCGGCCATCGGCAAATGCGCCGCGCGAAAAACAAAAGAAGCTGAAATGAACGACTGTCACGTCCGTGCAACGAACCACAAACAAAATGCTGCACGTTGCCGCTCTTCGAGCCTATGACTCGCAGAGTCGCATGCAGCTTAGTCGCGGTACGTCAGGGCGCCATAAAGAAATCAATAATAGGGAACATTTGTAATGAATTGGATAAGATTATTTCCAAAAGTGACTGAGGAATATAAAGGGTCGCAAATTGCCTTTTATTATTTTGTTTTAATCGCTGTTATAAGTACAGTTCGCAGTCTTATACATATTGTACTTTCTGATGGCGGAGCTAATTCGATTGCTGGAATAGCGATAAATGTTGCTGGCGGAACAAATATAATATCGATCTTTGCACAATGGGGAGCGAGTCAACTTGTTCTTGCTTTTATTTATTGGTTGATTATCGTACGTTATCAATTTCTTGTGCCATGTATGTTAGCGATAATTACTCTCGAACAATTTTTACGCATTGGAGTTGGACATTTAAAACCGTTAGAAGTTTCAGCAATGCCGCCGGGAGCAATAGGAAGTTATTTAATACTCCCGCTTTCTTTAATTGCTTTGGTATTATCTTTATGGCAAAAGTCTAAGGCGGCCTGACCAGCGGGTCAAGTCCCGAAGGGATCTCTTCGGGACTGACGGAACCAACCCTTGGCGAATGCGCCGCGCGTAACAGGGAGTTACTATCGGACGGTGACCGGGAGGGAAATTTGGGCCGAGACGGAGAAAGGGATACCGATAACCGAGACGAGTTAATTTATTTTTGGGAAAGAAACAGTTTTCATTCGTATGCTTGTCACCAGCGATCTTGTCCTACATCGTCCACGGCTCGGCATGAATGTCGAGCTCATCCGACCAGCGTCGCTGCAGCCTAAAAATCTCTTCCATTAAATCCTGTGATAAGAACTGCTTCGATTCCTTTGCGGCCAGAAATTCATTGAGGTTGCTCAATTTGGCCGCCGCTCCAACGGTGGCGAGTACGTTGGGAATACTACGAGCAAAACGAAGGCAAAATTCTGTCCAGCTTGTGATGCCGGAACGTTCAAAGATGGGAGCTACCTGAACAGCCCGTTTCTGAAGATATTCCTTCCAGGCGGCGCCTGGAACATCGCGTAATCTGTGCACCGGCCCGCCGGCAACGGTTCGCAAGGCGATGATAGACTGGTCTCGTTCAATCAGCACGTCCCATAATTCATTGCTTGCAAAACGCTGCAATGGGTTCAGATACAAGATGAAGGCGTCGACAATTCCTTCGGCAGATCCGCCTTGCAAAGCTTTCAACGCTGTTTGCGAAGTCCATGGAAACACTTCCAGGACGTAGCTTTTGACAAGCCCTGATTCACGAATTCTTTCCAGCTTTTTCACAGAGGTACCACCAGCTGCAAAATCCTGCGCTAATTCACCGCCGATGCACAATTGACCCACATCTAAACTCTTCAAACCGAGAGGTTCAAGGTTCCTTTTAATATCTGCCGTAAGCGCTTCAATATTGTCTCCGCCTATTTTCGCAATCACCGTCGGAATTTTTGTCCTGTCTTTATCAAAAGCAGCCGACAGCAGTTCCAGCGCATTCCCATACTGGCGGCTTGTATGAAACCAAACCCCCGCATTTATCGCTGCACACGCTACCGTCACTCGTTCTTTGAAGGGGATGTGTTCATCGCCCAATCGCGTCGTTCCATAAATAAAGGATGAAATATTTTTCATTGACGATGTATTGTTCATTGTGGAGTTTTCGAATAATGGAAGTAAATATTAAATCCGCAAGATCTGAGTTCGCTAAAAAAATTACTCCTCTTCAGCTCTCCCCGCAGCCCAGAGTACGGCACCGGTTAAATGTTTTCTGAAAATTTCATTATCGTACAATTCCGCACTGTGACCGAGAGCCGTATAAAAGCTTCGTCCGCGTCCGATCTTTTGGCACCAAATCAACGGATGATCGCCCATGACGATATTGACATTCTTAAACCACAAGTTTTCATCGATGTTATAAGATTTCTCATCAATTGAGGCCAACACCTTCACACTCGCATTGTCCCTTGGATTCCGGTCAAAACTATAGAACTCGTCCTTCCATCTCACGGTATCAGCGCTGAAACACAGGGTCGCAGGGTGATTTCTGTCCTCAATGGTGAGTGTTCCCTCATGCACCGGTGGATGACCAAGAAAATGAGCTCCCAATAATTTCCCGTACCATGCCCATTTGTATTCTGTATCAGTAGCTGAATGAACGCCCACAAATCCACCGCCGCCTTCAACATAATTTTGAAGAGCGAGTTTCTCTTCGTCATCCAGAAGGTCGTTGCCGGTCGTTAATAAAAATACGACAACGTTGTATTTGCTTAGTTCCTTCTCCGAAAACATGGTGGAATCCTCGGTAAAGGTGATCCGCCAATTTTTTTCATGTGCCATCTCATAAAATGCCTTTATCGCATTCGATTTGGAATCATGATAAAAACCCGTTGTCTTTGTAAAAACAAGCACATTCATTCCTTGTCGCAGTTGATGTCCAGCCTCCTGTGCCTGGTTGTTTTCCAGAACCTGATTTTGCGAAAAGGCGGAACTTGCCAGCAGAGCCGCACCGATAACCAACAAGAGATGTTTTATCATTACGGTGTTATTTATAAATTGAGACTTCTGAATATTTCCAAAAGCAGGGCTCACACAAAGACGCAAAACGATTTAAAAATAGATTCCTTGCGTCTTGGCGGATTGGCAAAAGACGATTTTTCAGAGGTCCCGAATTAATCGTCAAGATTTTGGTTTTTCAATACCAACCTTATTTACTCTTAACCAAAGAATAAACCAGTTCGATACCTTTCCCCTCTTCGCTAAGATTGCGGCTGTATTTTTTCTCGGCAGCATTGTTCCAATGTTCCGAAGTGCCGAGACTGGTCAATCTTGTGCCTGTTCTCTCTGGATCATAAAACGTACCAGACGGCGGATTGTCGGCAAGGGCGCTTTCATTGACAGAGTAATCGCTGTACATCATATCGGGCGCGTCAGGCCATTCCGCAAGCGCGAAGTCCAGCACGACAGCATCAATTGCCACGCCATCCTGCGAAGCAAATAAACTGCATGGCCAGTTGTTGTTAAAAGGAGCAAGCGCCCATTTGTAGCCGGGGACACCGTCGACAAATTTATTGCTGTAAATGCCGTCAATTAAAAATAACATCGTTTTCCCGCCCAGATCTTTGTGTCCCAAATAATCGGGATAAACAGAATAAGTATGCACACCTTCGCGGTTCTGGCTAAAACCGCTGGAGTGCGCGTTCTTATGCCAGTCGTCTTCGATGCTCGTGCAGCCAAAGAAATTCTTTGCACAAAGACTTACGCCCTGAGTGACATGTCCCTTCATGATCGCCATATTGATGATATAATCAGCGTTGACGACACACGCGGCCAGTCCGGTTGCCACCTTTCCGTTATCGACGGAATAGGGAATGGCGTGGTCCACGAACGTCGCCTTTTCACGGCCATCGCCTCCGTTATGATCGGTGTAGTGCACGTTCGGATAAGCCGTGTGGCATTTGTCGTAGATATTATTCGTAATAAATCTGCTGGGGTCGGTCACGGTAATGTCTTCTTGGGGAATTCCGGCTTCATTCACCAGACTTTTTAAGAGAGAGAGAACCAACTGCGGGTTTGCATTGATCTCATTGTTGCTTTTGCGTGAATAGGTGTTGTTCAGGTTTATTTTGATCGTTACCCTTTCGCCCGGTTTATAGCCGGCGTCAATATTATGTTTTGATTTGTTGAAGAAACGAAACAAGGCGCTCCACGAATCCTTTTCGTTTTGAATTCCGGTCAAACCGCAGAGTGTTTGCGTTAGCAGTTTATCGGTTTCCGCCTGATTGTTAAACTGATCGTCCCACCAAAAACCTGTTGTTCCGTCCCACGATGCAATTTTTGGATTATGGCCCCAGGCAACCCGGCCTGGGTGCATGCCCTTGGCGATACCAAGAGGCACGTTCGGCTTGTACCAGATTTCCAATTTGTTAGCGCTTGGTTTTGCATCCGATTCCGGCGTATGAAAATTAACGGCAACGATCCCAAGTACCGCAAAGAGAGCCGCACCAATGTATTTGGCCTCGAAGAAACTACGTTTTGCTTTTCTGAAAGCAAACGCCGATCCGGCTAAAGTCAGGATCCAAATTACAAAACCCGACATTATTGGATATGCCGCTTGCATGCAAGGGTAGGCCGCACGCGAGGGTTTGGGTATGACACGTATGAGAAACCAAAGCGTAGAACTAATACCCAGAACTATGAAGCTCAATTTTACCCAATGTCTCTTTGCGCATTGAATAAACACGAAAAGGGTTTTCAATTTTCTCCTCCATGTTTCATTTTTAGATCATCGTAGAGATCAACAAATCCATCAACTTTAACCTTATTCAAAATAAGAATTTACATTACGCACAAATCCTTTTTGACGCCTCCAACCCTAGCCGCATGCTCACACACAGAGGGGATTTAGAGGTGTGTCTTTTGTTTGGTGGCACCTCTTTCATGATTTCCTCAGAATGCGTAACGTCAATTAAATGTAAATCTTGTAAAACAATTTACAATAAGTCTACTACCATTTCAATAAACTAAAATGGGAGATAAGCGTAATTCATATCACCGTTTCTCTGCAACATCTCGCCACAGACATTCACCATCTGGGGCTTCTTTATTGCCTTGACATTCCATCTGAAAATGGAGTACTTTAACCCTGAATAGAACGCGAACAGCCGGGCTCATTGGGGAGTGATGAGACGGTTGGGCTGAGAGTATCAAGACACCTCTGGACTTCCGCTGCGCAGAATGAAAGAGGTTCTTGTGTTTATGGGGCGGGAGATAAAAAGCTATGAAGCGCATTTTCTTTTTGTTCTTGTGGCTGGCAACAATGCAAGCATATATGCTTCCATTGCAGGCCCAATGGATACAAACGAGTCTCTCCGATCCTGACAGCGATGTTATCAGCTGTTTTGCCGTGAGCGGTGCAGATCTTTTTGCCGTGACCGAATACGGCGAAGTGTTTCTTACCACCAACGGCGGATCAAACTGGGCCCCCGTCGGCGCAAACCTCACGAAGGCATTCGTCCTCTCTCTTGCCGTCAACGGAACAGATCTTCTTGCCGGTACTCTTTCCGGAGCCGGCATTTATCGCTCTACGGATAATGGAACCAGCTGGACTCCGGCCGACTCGGGCCTTACGAACGCCTTTGTCCTCTCTTTTGCCGTCAACGGAACGGATCTTTTTGCCGGGACGTTCTATGGCGCCGGCGTTTTTCTTTCCACGAACAACGGCACACGATGGGCTCCGGTCGATTCAGGCCTCACCAATACGGACGTCTTTTCTCTCGCTGTCAACGGAACAAATCTCTTTGCTGGGACTGCGGGGGGTGTCTTTCTTTCCACGAACAACGGAACCAGCTGGACCCCGGTCGACTCGGGCCTCACCAACGTGAGTGTTCACACTTTTGCCGTGAGTGGAATGAACCTCTTTGCGGGGACCGATGACGGCGTCTCTGTCACTAACGACACCGGAACCGTTTGGACACCCATCGACTCGGGCCTAACCTTACCGATCGTCTATTCTCTTGCCGCCAATGGCTCGGACGTCTATGCAGGAACGGCCGGCGGGGTCTTCGTTACTACGAACAACGGAACCAGCTGGTCTCAGGTCGATTCGGGCTTGTCCAGCACCGTCGTCTATTCTCTTGCCGTCAGCGGACCGAATCTCTTTGCCGGAACGGTAGGAAGCGGAGTCTGGCGGCGGCCGCTGTCCGAGATGGCTTCTGTAAGATCGCATGACGTTCAAATGCCCGTGCAGTTCTCCCTTTCACAAAATTATCCTAATCCGTTCAATCCGACGACAACAATTTCATTCACCCTTCCTTCCCGTTCGATCGTATCGTTGAAGATCTTTGATATCCTGGGAAGGGAAGTGTCGACGATCGTCTCCGGAGAACTCCAGGCCGGAAGCTACACTCAGCAATGGAACGCGGCAAATATGGCAAGCGGGGTTTACTTTTATCGGCTTGTGGCCAAAGCCGCCCCTTCGGGACAAGCTGGGACATACAGCGAGACGAAGAAGCTTTTGCTCATGAAATAGCATCAGTTGCGCAACGACAACATTTACCCGATCGAACGCGCTTCGTTGGTTTAAGGTTATCGATAGAAGTATTCTCGGCTCCCTTCGATTTCAGCTGATCGTATTTGGATAATGCAGTTGATCTCACGGGAAAAAAACAAGATGTGGAACAATCTTTGGCCGCCAAACATGAACAACACTCCCGCAACCAAGTCTTTTCCACCATTTCATCTTTCCGTCATTCCATTATTCCCCCATTCCCTCATTCCGTCCTCCCTCGCCTTCGTTCTGTTCCTTTTGATCGGGGTCAGCTGTAAGGGGATCGCGGGGGATAAACCCGATTCCGGCGAAGTGTGGGTCGGCACATGGGGGACGGCGCCGCAGCTGGTCGAGCCGGGCAACATGCCGCCGAAGCCCGGATTGAACAACAGTACGCTCCGACAGATCGTCTGCGTTTCGATCGGCGGAAATCGGCTGCGCTTCCGATTTTCGAACGAATTCAGCGGAAGCCCGGTGACGATGAAAACGGTACGCGTCGCCGCATCGCTCGGCGGGAGCGTCATCGATACGACGACCGACCGGGAGCTGTCGTTCGGGGGAAGACCGGAAGCCGTTCTCGCGCCGCAGAGTGCGATGACCTCGGACCCGATCGATTTCGACCTGAAGCCGCGGATGAATGTAGCGATCACAATTTTCTTTGATTCGACCTCGCCGGACGTGACGGGCCATCCGGGCTCACGGACCACATCGTATATCCTTCCCGGAAATGGGGCATCTTCGGCGGATCTCCCCGGCGCGGTCGGGACGGATCATTGGTACATCATCAACGCCATCGATGTCGTTGCGCCGGATTCTGCCGCCGCCGTCGTCGTGCTCGGCAACTCCATCACCGACGGGCGCGGCTCCGGTACGAACAAACAGGACCGTTGGCCGGATGAGCTGGCGCTTCGCCTTCAGGCGAGTCCAGGGATGCGGCGTGTTGCCGTTCTCAACATGGGAATCGGTGGGAACTGCGTGCTTCGGAATTGTCTGGGCCCGGCGGCGGGGAGCCGGTTTGAAAGGGACGTGATCTCGCAGCACGGTGTCCGGTGGCTTATCATCCTCGAGGGAATCAACGACATCGGACAGGCGCGGGGCGAAGAAGGATCGGCCTCAGTCGCCGACGGCCTCATCGCAGAGTATAAGAGAATGATCGACCGTGCGCACGCAATGGGCATCCGTGTTTACGGTGCGACCTTGCTTCCGTTCGGCGGTTCGTTCTATGATTCCCCCGGCCATCGAGCGGCTTGGAAAAAAGTGAACGATTGGATCCGGAAGGGGGGATGTTTCGATGCGGTCATAGACTTCGACGCGGCACTGCACGATCCTGCAGACCCGTCGCATCTTCTCCCTTCAGGCGACACAGGAGACCACCTTCATCCGAATGAAGTGGGGCACAAGATGATGGGGGATGCCGTTGACCTGATGCTGTTTAAGTAAGCAGCGTTCGACGGAGGATGAGCAGATTGTATGAGCCGTAAAAAAGCATGTTCCCCCTGTCTCCTAAGGGACCCCTTTGGGGACCAAGTGAGCGGAGCGAACGCTCAGAAGGGGATCCCGTCGGGGGACTCTCGAGGGAATGACGAACTTTAGCACCGCCAGTTTGTTCCTGCTCTTGATTCCCTTCAAAAGATTCAGTAAACTCTTCCCCATGCGGCAGACACCGTAATTGTTTTCTCACTTCAGAGTCCAATCGCTTCAGAAGGGGTGTTTCGGGGATGGGTGACCAGCCTCTGGTTCTCAAAAATCTTCGGAAAAATCTTTTTGCGCTTCTCCACAACTCGTATTCTGAGGCGCAGCTGAATGCCGTCGTCGCTCTTTGCCACGCGATCGCCTCGGCGTCGTTGAAACACGCCCTCGTCGACGGGAGCACCAAACAGGAATATCTCGGCTTGCGCCGCTCGGATGCCGCCTACGACTGCATCGCCGACCTTTTCCGCAAAGACGACGCGGGGAACCTGGTACAATTCCAGACATATTTTAAGAGTTTGCCGCCGACCCAGCTGAGCGATGCAGAGCTGCTTGCTCATGTACGGCGGATCGTCCAATCGAAAACTCACCAGGGATTGTTCAGGATCTATCAGGAGAATGATCCGTCCCTCGGCAAGATCCTCCGCAACATCAAGATCGCGATCCAGGTCGTGCGAAACTTTCAGGAGACGGAGCGGTTCCACGATGCCGAACTCACTCCGGTTCAATGCGACCCTCTCGACCATTGCCCAACGATCGACGCAGAAAGCCTGATCAGAGAACTTGGGCCGGTCATTTCAGGCACGGAAAATATTCCCGGTATGCTCGCAAAGCTTGCGCTGTTTTTGAGAGGTCAGAACCGGTACCGGCGGAGCGTTCCGCTGGTCTCGGTCGCGCTCGCCTTCCGCGCATTATACTCGCGGGGAATGGAAACGCAGTCCGGCGCCGAGCCATCGATCGACGGAACGCTTCTGGCAGAAGATGCGCGGCGGACCGTGCAGGCGGTATGTGAAGGGATAAAGCGGGGAACAAGCCGGAAATATCTGATAACAAAAAAAATTGAGCGGGATGTGTTCGACGCATATTTCCGGGCGATTGAAAGCCACGTTTCGGAGTTCATCATGGGGACGGACGGACGGGATACGGCGTTGTTCGAATCGCTGCGGAGGGCGATCCCCGGCCTCACTCCTTCGGACTACCGGAAGCATCACCGGAGCACTGTTGAATACCTTGCGCGGCTGTGCAGGAAGAAGGCGGTCGAGGAATTGAAGAAGGAAAAATAGCGGGCGCCTCTTTTTCAGAATGCGGCGCAGGATGAAATTATATTACGTATAGATGAAACACCCCAGCGAATATACGATTGAACGGTACGTGCTCGGCGACGGCAAGGCCAAAGAGAGGCTTGTCATCGAAAGGCACCTTCGCCGCTGCGCCGGATGCAGAGAGCTTGAACAGCAGATGCGGTCATTTTATGCCGATGTTGAGCACGAGCTGAGGCATCCCATCCGGGAACCGGCGGCTCCGCAGCGCTCGCTCGTCCGCCAGGATCAGAACGTCGACATCTGGAATTCGATCGGCCCGCTTCCCGTGAAGAGACCGGCGATGCTTCTCACCTGGTGGCAGCAGGTTCGGGGTGTCGCCCGCCTGCATCCTGTTGTCTCAGGATTTGCAGCGTTTTCACTGATCGGCGCGTTAACGCTTGCGGTTCTGTACTCGGCGACGGGCCTCTTTAAGGATAAAAACCCATCGTACGTGCATTATGACACCAGCGCCGGAATGATGGAAGTTTACAACAATGAAAATGAGAGACTATGGGAGATGCCTTCGGATTTTCTCGCCGGGGCGAAAGAGGGGGACGAGAAATGCAATATGAGAAGTACGATTGTCTCCGATTTGAATGGAAACGGAAAGAACCTGGTCGTGACAACCGTCCGACTGGCGGATGATGTGAATGTGAATTCCTTAAGAATTATCGACGGTACGATGTCGGTTCTTGCCAAGGTCGGCTACGGGGCACGACAGGTTCAATTCCGCGGAACCAAATACGAGGCGCAATTCAATCCATTTTCACCGATCATTGCCGGAACGGGGAAGGAGAAGAGCATTCTTATCATTTCGAATAACGGGCGATCGCCGTGTGTCGTAACAAGATATGATCCATCGGGAAATGTGGTCGGAGAATACTGGCACTTCGGTGATTTCAGAGGGGGATATGCTGTCGATTTGAACAATGACGGTAAGGACGAAGTGGTTCTGATCGGGAGCAACGACGCCGGATCAGCCGAAGTAGATCATTTTCCCGTCATCGTGGTGCTCGACCCTTCAAAAATATCCGGGACAACTGAATGCTCATCGACGAGAGGATTTGGATTTCCCGAGTCCAATGCGGAATTGTATTACATCCGCCTGGACCTGAATGAGATATGTCATGCCTTTCAGAGTTACCCGATCATGGAGAAGCTTCTATCAACTTCGGAAAACGTCCTGCGGTTCTCGACCAATGCATCCTCGCCCGATCACGGGCTCACATTTCCCAATTTCGAATTTATCTTTGATAAACGCCTGAACGCAGTCGAGGTGAAGAATGAAGACCAGACCGTTCGTGAAATTGCAAGGCTGAAAAAAGAAGGGAAGACGTCGATCGTTCTTAATTCTGCGTATCTGGAAAAGATCAAGCACGCGATCCGGTACTGGGATGGCGAGGAATGGACGAAGGATGTGAAGAAAGTTGTGGCGCCGCTGCCGGCGAAGTAACTCCGGAATAATGTGCGGTTCGCAATAAGCCGCCGAGGCACCCCGATGGTGTCCGGCGGCTTTTTTTGTGAATTTTTCAGCGGGAGACCTGAAATGTAAGTATCAGATAAAAAATGGGGGGTAAAAAATCGACCCCGCGGGAAAGAATATTCTGGTCACCATGGCTCGACGTCTTGAACTTCCTTCTTCGATTTCAGCACAGCAGACTTTGCTGCTGGAGAAACTGCCGGATTGGGATGCCTCGCAATTGGAGAAGAAATTAAAGTCTCTGGAAAAGAAACGCATTGTGGTCCTGACATACGTCAATCCGAACGACAGAAGAATTTATCTGGAAAGACTTTCTGCAATTCCCGTCCTGGATGATAAAGAAAAGATTTTGTGGCTTCGCTTACGAAGCCTTGTCTCGGCCGTATCCTGATCCCATCGGTCATTTCAGGGCCTCAGAGTAGAAGCTATCTCAAAAACATGTCACTTCATCCTTCAGGAAAGGGTCCTTTTGGGACAGGGTGAACATGCTGTTATTACGACTTAACCAATCTATTCATCCTGAGCGAGTGGCGCAGCTTTATCGCGCCACGAGACGAAGGGCATCCTCAGCGAGTGGCGCAGCTTTATCGCGCCATGAGACGAAGGACATCCAGCGCGAGTGACGCGGCTCTTTCACGCCATGGGACGAAGGGCACCCTGTCCCAACGGGATCCCGTTGGGCAACAACTCCCCTAAAAGGGGGCGCCTTTTACAAGCCATCCGTCCGGAAGAATGGTCAGCCAAAATTCAGCTTGAGATAATTTCTAATGTCATTCGTCAACCTGCTGAAGCGGGAAGATGAATCCACGCTGATCCGGCATCGTTAGCCATGCCCCTTCGAGGTCTTTTCACCGCGCTTTAGCTCCGCACATTCATCCCCCGTTGCCCCCCGACATACTTTTTACTACCTTCATAGCGATCACGTTGAAGGCGCACATCTTTCGTTCATAAACATTGAGCGGTGACCTATGAAAAAACCGGCCGTAATTTTCTTTCTCTCTGTCTTCACCATTTCAATTGGCATGGCACAGGCTCCCAAATACTATATTAAAAAAGGGACCTGGCTCGAAACCCTCATCGGATCGAGGCAAGAGCTTGCCGAGGAACAGAGAGTCAATACCGTGAAATTCAAACCCGTCATGGGGACGTGGTATGCCATCGGACCGTGGCTGAGCGGATCGGGAAAATCGTTCGGTGAAAAGTTTCCCCCCGAAGACAATACCGATATTTCAGCGGCCTACGGTGATAAAAAATGGGAGGCTAGGCCCTATTGGCAGGACGGCGTTGTCATCAACCTCCCCGCTACGGGCAATGCCTCTACGTATCTGGTCCGGACGATCACATCGGACCGCGACACGACGATCAGCGGATTTTTCGGGAGCGACGACGGGATCAAAGCATGGCTGAACGGCGCGCTGATTCTCAGCAGGGACATCGACCGCCCGGTACACCCAAACCAGGATGTAGCCGAATTGACTCTGAAGAAAGGAGAGAACAAACTCCTCCTCAAGATCAATAATAACGCGGGAGATTACGGCTTCTATTTTTCCATAACCGGAATGAATCCTCAGGATGTGATCTGGTCTCTCATAGAAAAAGATTTTACGAAGGATCCTGAATCCGTTGAAATTCTGTGGACCCAAAAAGATAAGATCTGGGATGAAGACTGGAACCAGGGAGACCTGTCGCCGGTGGCAAAGAAGTATGCCTTCGTCGTAAGCCAGATCTCTGAAAGAATGGGGGATGAGATTCTCCAGGAAGCATCCGGCGCGGTCGGCCTGGCTCGGATCAGATCGATCCACAATAAGTATATTGAAGCGAGAAAGAGCGAATTTGTTCCCCTCACTCCCAAACCTGCGGCCGCCCCGAAAATAAACGGCGCCAAAGTTTTCGGCGTGCGGCCCGGGGCGCCGTTCCAATTTACGATCGCCTGCACGGGGGATCGACCCCTCCAATACTCCGCAGAAAACCTGCCGAAAGGGCTGGAGTTGGACAGAAACACCGGGATCATTACCGGTTCACTTATGGATGAAGGCGAATATCCTGTTACGATAAGCGCAAAGAACAGCGCCGGCTCCGCGCAACGGAAGCTTTTGATCAAGTGCGGCAGTCAGATCGCTCTGACGCCGCCGATGGGATGGAACAGCTGGAATTGTTTTGCCGGTTCCGTGAGTGCGGCGAAAGTCAAAGCTGCCGCCGACGCAATGGTTCAGAGCGGGCTCATTGATCACGGGTGGACCTACATCAATATCGACGACTATTGGGAGACCAAACCCGGTGCGGACGATACGACGCTTCTGGGGGCTCCAAGAGACAGCGCCGGATTTATCATTCCGAACAAAAGATTTCCCGATATGAAAGCGCTCAGCGCATACATTCATGGCAAGGGTTTGAAAATGGGAGTGTATTCTTCCCCCGGTCCGTTGACCTGCGGCGGCTGCACGGCAAGTTTCGGCTACGAAGAAAAGGACGCGCAGAAATACGGCGAATGGGGGGTCGATTACCTGAAATACGACTGGTGCTCATACAACGGAAATACTTCCGTCCTCAGCGATCTTATGAAACCGTACACCGTCATGCGGAATGCGCTCAATTCTATCCACAGAGATATCCTTTTTAGCCTCTGCCAATACGGGATGGGAAATGTTTGGGAATGGGGGGGAAAAGTCGGCGGAAATTGCTGGCGCACGACCGGCGATATCGAAGACACGTGGGAGAGCATGTCGGGCATCGGTTTCAATCAGGCGGGGCACGAGAAGTATGCGAAACCGGGAAACTGGAACGACCCCGACATGCTCGTGGTCGGCATGGTCGGCTGGGGACCGAGTCTGCATCCCACCCGGTTGATGCCCAATGAACAATACACTCATATCAGTCTCTGGTGCCTCCTGTCGGCGCCTCTCTTGATCGGCTGCGACATGACACAGCTTGACGGCTTTACGCTGAGCCTTCTCACAAACGATGATGTCATCGATGTGGACCAGGATCCCCTCGGAAAACAGGCATCAAGAATATCGGCGGCCGGTCGTCTGGAGATATGGTCCAAGGAACTTGAAGACGGATCGAGAGCGGTCGGTCTCTTCAACCGCGGAGAGAAGAGGGAAGAGATTGTTCTCGATCTTCGGCAGCTTGGATTGACGGGAACGTGCGTCATCCGCGACCTGTGGCGCCAGAAGGATCTCGGAAAATTTGATGCTCAGTTCAAAGCTTCGGTCGCGCCGCATGGTGTCGTGCTGGTGAAAGTTTCGCAAGGCGGGGAGTAAAAATGGAGTAACATATCTTTGAGACAGCTTCTACATGAAATCAGTACCGCAGGATTCCAAAACTCTTATTCGATACAACATGCCGAAGTTGACGATGACAGCGCCTACCAGAGCCGTTCATATTGCTCCGTGCGGAATGAATTGCGGCGTATGCCGGGCGCATCAAAGAGAGCATGAGCCTTGTCCCGGCTGCCGGATCGACGATGTCCCGAAGCCGAAAACCCGCGCCCATTGCTATATTAAGACGTGCGATAAACTGGCTGAGCAAGAAATCACATTTTGCTTTGATTGCGGCGATTTTCCATGTGCGCGGTTGATGAAGCTCGATGAACGATACCGCGCGAACTACGGCATGAGCATGATAGAGAACCTGTTGAACATCAAAAGATACGGAATACGACATTTTGTAAGAAATGAGAACAGAAAATGGAAATGTCAACAATGCGGCGAGACTCTTTGCGTTCACCATGCGGCGTGTCCATCGTGCGGAACGGCCTGGCGTAAGTATAAGCCGCTGATGAAAAGAACATAACTTTACCCCGTGCTATGAAAAAGATCGAACTGGTGCCGGTCGGTTTTGTCGCGAATTCCGTCAAGGAAGCGGTCGATGACAACTGGGGGAGCGTCGTCTCGCGCCTGAATATTGAGCCGAAATTTGCGAAAGGGATTCTTCACATCGGCCAATTTTCCCACGCCATCGTTGTTACATTCCTGCACCGCTCGCAGTTCGACCCGGCCAGGCACCTTCTTCGCCGCCCCCGGAACCTGCACTCGATGCCGGAGGTCGGGATATTTTCTCAGCGCGCTAAAGACCGGCCGAATCCGATAGGCATTACGACTGTGAAGATTGAAGCGGTCGGAGCTGACTATGTCGATGTCCGGGGGTTGGATGCGATCGACGGTACGCCCATCGTCGACATCAAACCGTACTACCTGCAATTCGACTGCGTACCGGCGGCGAAGGCGCCGCCATGGGTGGACGAACTGATGAAAGAATATTTTTAGTTTGAAAACAATAGCCGGCATCTATCGCCGCCGGCTTTTTGCATGAAGGAATGTATTTTTCCGGTAGCCTGAGGCCGTTGCTTCTTTAACGGAGAATTCCTACTATTGCCGCGACTAAATCGCGGCGATCTCTCGCCGTAGTCCCTTCGATGCCGCAGTGGAGTGTCCCGATTCTTCCAAAGATACGAAGGAGATGGAAGGAAAGTGAGTCATCAACATTCTCCCAATGGATGGTTCAACGGAGCACTCGCCTCTCCCGCTGCTGCGGTGGCTAAGCTTTTCTCATTCCGGATATTGCTGAGGGATTCTTAAAATTAATTCAAATTAGGACGCTGACAACATGCAGAGATATTTTATTCTTCCAATGCTCCTTATTTCCGCGATTGTGATGTCGAATGCACAGGATTCCGACAAGGATAATTCGACAATAGTTGTTTATCCTTCAATATCCGGTCTTGCGACCAGCGATCGCTATTCGGTCACGGCCAACGGCCGGGAAATCTGGACGGAGAAATTCCGGACAGATTTCGATGTCAGCAAGTTTCCTGACTGGTTTATTGAACCCTACACGAAAGTACAGCAGGAAATTCATCAGGCAAGCTTCTCGTGCAGCGGAAAAGTGAGCATCGCCATTCGCGTTCACGCCCCTGTGACACATGTCTCGATCCATCCGATGAGCCTTGGGATCAAGCCGGTTGTCGGCGGAAACGGCCTGACATTTACCCTTCCTGAACCCCGTCATATCGTTGTTCAGATAGACTCGCTGCCGCCGTTATTTCTTTTTGCAAATCCGGCAGGGCTCGAGGAAATCTCTTCTTCAGCTCCCGGCGTTCACTATTTTGGGCCCGGTGTCCATCGGCCGGGATATATTACACTGAAGGACAGCGAGACCGTTTACATAGCGGCGGGGGGAATTGTCTACGGCGGCATCCGCGCAAAGGATGTTAGCAAGATCCGCATTCTCGGCAGGGGCATTCTGGACGGGGAAGCGAAGTTCAATCAGATGGTGCTCATCGAAAATTGCCGGGACGTTCTCGTTGACGGCATCATGATCCGCAACGGAGAGGGCTGGACGAATACTCTTGTTAATTGTGACGGGATAACATACAATAATGTTAAAGTGCTCGGTTTCGGTCCCGCATGCGACGGAATAGACCCGCTCGGCTCAAGAAAAGTGAGGATCACGAACTCCTTTCTCCGTTGCACCGATGACTGCATCGGGATCAAAGCTCCCAACCGTGGTCAGAACGTCGATGACGTTCTAGTAAGCGGAAATACGATGCTCGGGTACGCCTTCAGCGACGGCGTCACGATCGGTTTCGAGACCGATGCCGATTCAATCAGCAACGTTACCGTCCGAAATTGCGATGTGATCTTAGCCCGCGGCGGGAGCCGCGTGGACGGGCACAGCGGGTTCAGCATTGTATGCGACGGACCGTCCGTTGTCCGCAATATTCTTTACGACAGCATCCGTGTCGAGCGGTCCGAGGTCAAATTATTCGAATTGAACATCACCGACGGGAAGAAATATGGCACCGGTCCCCCCGGGCATATTCAGAACGTCACGCTTAGAAATGTTTCCTGGGCACATGAAGGACCGATCATGCTGAGAGGATTCGACGAACAGCACAAAATTCAATCGGTGATTTTCGATCATTGCACCGTTGCGGGAAAGCCGCTCGGCGAGCTCGGCTCTAAGGTAATTCATGCCGGGAAGTTCGTCGAGGGATTGCTCGTCAGATAATTCTGCAACCATGCCGCAAAAACGCAAAAAACCTATTGAAGTCTTAGTGCCCTCGTGGCACACACATAGAGAGAGGGTCCAATGAAAACATACCGCGGGTTTCTGATCCTGATGCTCTTCGCTCTCCGCTGCACTTCGTACAGTCAAGACTGCGTCCTGCCCCTTTACGAGGGAACAATTCCGAACATGAAAAGCAGTGGAGGGGAAGAGATAGCGGAAAAGGCGGATATCACCCGGATCCGAAATGTCCAGTCCCCTAACATCGCGGTCTATTTGCCGAGCAAACGTTTTGCGACAGGACAGGCGGTTGTTATCTGTCCCGGCGGCGGATATTGGATCCTGGCCTACGATCTTGAGGGGACCGACATTGCGCGGTACCTGAATTCAATCGGCGTTGCCGGCATCGTGCTCAAGTACCGCCTGCCGACCTCCGGCAATTGGAGTGAACAGTATAAAGTACCCCTGCAGGACGCCCAGCGTGCGATGCGCCTGGTCCGTCATCATGCTGCGCAATGGAACATCGACGCGAAGAAGATCGGCATCATGGGCTTCTCCGCCGGCGGACACCTGGCCTCAACACTCGGGACGCATTTCGATTATGGAAATTCGTCGGCGGGCGACTCGATCGAGCAGGAAAGCTGCCGTCCCGATTTCATGGTCCTCATGTATCCGGTAATTTCATTTGTCGACTCCTCCGTTCACCGGGGCTCGGAGGAAGCATTGCTCGGAAAAAATCCCGAGCCAAGCTTGTTGACGTATTTCTCAAACGAACTGCAGGTGCGCGACGATACGCCGCCGGCATTTATCGTACATGCCAACGACGATCCGGCCGTTCCGGCCGAGAACTCATTGTTGATGGTGAAAGCTTTGCGAGCGAAAAAGATCGCGGTGGAGTTGCACCTCGTTTCGGAAGGAGAACACGGCTTCGGGCTGGCCGTACACAATCCGCATGTCGGCGCATGGGCCAACGATCTGAAGCTGTGGCTCGGATGGCTGAATGGAAGAAATTAGTTCTGCCGCTGCGCAGCAATGCTTGCCTCTGCGGGAACATTGGTTGCCTTTGGAGCAAAGAAAAGATAGATTGGCGCAAGAGAAACGACGGTTTACCGAGAGGGTTCGATCGCGTTGAAAGACCGGTCATCCGTCCCTTTTCCATGAAACTTCAGTATTCAATCCCCATGCGATTATTATGAGCACGAGACAGCATTTTCTTTTCGTCTCCCTTCTCACACTGATCACGTTCGCCGCTGCGCAGGAGGCAGGAATGGTGTATGTCGACAAAGCAACGCTCGTGACGTCTCAAGTCGGATTCAGCGGGAACAGTCCCAAGACGGTCACGTTGCTCCCATCGCTTCATGAATCAAAACTTCCCGATGAAATTCCCTTCTTCATCGACCGGCTCGGCTCGCGCCTGAAACGCGATCAGTGGCATCCGAAAAGCTGGAAAGGGGCCACGTTCCGCTGGCCGTTCGACCTCGACAAGGGGAGCTATCTTCAGCCTGGGCAGTCCGAAGGCGAGACGCCGGCATTTCGCGGTACGTTGCGGAAAATTCAGACGCGATGGGGAATCTTCTGGCAGGGGGATTTTTCAAACTTTCGCGAGCCGGGTCTCTATCAGATCGAAACCGAATACGGCTTCACGACACCGTTCGTCATCGAACATAATCCATACGACCGCTTTATCCGAAGCTATCTGAATTATCTTTACTGTCAGAGGTCGGGGACGGAGATTCCGGGCATTCGTCCGCTTGAGAATTTCGACGACGGGGTCACCGATTCGGGCGGAGTCTATATTCCGGCCGCCGGAGGATGGAACGACGCCGGCGATTTCCGCAAGTGGATCTCCCAGACAAGTTCTCACCTCGAGGCGCTGGGCATGATTGTGAAGTACGGCGACCCGGTTTACAAAACCGCCGCTCAGGAAGAAATACGATGGGGAAATAAGTTCTTCCATTCTATGATCACGGCGGAGGGGCGCGTTTACGAAGATATCGGTAGCGGACCTCTGCGGACAGGAGGAAATTACGCCGCGGACTGGTGGTGCGAAAACCATGCCGGATGTCTTGCTGCCGGCGAGGGAAAGAGCGATAACATCATCAATAACGGCGACGAACGGAAGATCCGGACGACATACAATCCGGTCTGCCAGTTCCTCTTTGTTCGGAATCAAGAGTTCGCCGCTCAAGCGCTCGACTCGGCCGATGCGGGAGTGTGCAGACAGCTCGCAGAACGTGCATGGAACTACAGCCAGCAGGCCGGCCACGATGGACGGACGCTCTTCGTTGCGGAAGAACTCCTCGCGGCGGCCGAACTGTATGCATCGGGAAGCAGATCCGTGACTGTCCATCATCTGGAAATGCTCGCCGATCAATTGCTGCAGCGTCAGGAAACGGGAGAGCAGCACCTGAGCGGGTATTTTTATGAGAAAGATAAAACAGACGGCTACCGGAGCATTGTGTGGAATGCTGAGCCGGCTATGGCGCTGCTTCGCCTCTGCGAACTTCAATTGCCCGGCGCGGACGCGATGACCAAAAGATGCAGGGAATCGGTCGAGCGTTACGTCGAAAAGTATCTGCTCAAGGATGCCTTGAGCAATCCGTTTGGAGTCACGCCTTACGGAATATTCGTCAAGCCGTTGTACGCCGATGAAGTAACCTTCCGGGACGCAGGAGGGGGAAATTTTGTCCGCACATTCATCAACCCGCTGAACTCGCAGGAGATGGTACACGGAACCGACGCCGTGCTGATGCATCACGCCTATCTGCTCGCCCGCGCCGGAAAGTTATGGCACAAGCCGGAATATATCAGCGAGTGCGAAAAACTTCTGCAGTGGGCGACCGGCCATAACACTACCGGATTGTGCTTGTTCACCGGCGTCGGATTCAGACATCCGGTCATCGCCTCATTCGTGAACTACCGGATCCCCGATGCCACTCTCGACGGTTTCATCGGACGAGTGGATGATACCCCGTACATGGAGACTTCGAACGCGGTGGAGTGGAACACGCAGGAAGTGTGGGGGGTGCCGTTCTACCATGCCATCGGAGCGGTCACGTATCTGTCACAATATCTCTCAACAGACAAATAGAAGATCATGTTCATCATCAACGATTATTTTCTCGCCGTCTGTTTTTGCGTCGTCACGATGCTCTGCTGGGGCTCATGGGCCAACACGTCAAAGATCTCGACGGAGCGATGGCCATTCCCGCTTTTTTACTGGGACTACTCGCTCGGCCTCATCATCGTCTCGCTGATCTATGGCCTCACGATGGGCAGCAGCGGTGATGGGGGCAGAGGATTCATTCCCGACCTCTTGCAAGCCGATACCGACTCGGTCGTCTCTGCATTCCTCGGCGGCGTTGTTTTCAATCTTTCGAATTTGCTGATCGTTGCCGCGATCGCCGTCGCCGGTTTGTCGGTGGCCTTTCCCATCGGCGTTGGATTGGCATTGGTGATCGGCGTGATCGTCAATTACGTCAAGCAGCCGCAGGGGAATCCTCTCTTTCTGTTCGGGGGCGTGCTGCTCGTAGTTGTTGCAATGACCGTGAATGCCTTTGCGGCCGCCAAAGTCTCGAAATCAAAAGGCTCGACACCGGCGAAGGGATTAGCCCTCTCGGTAGCGGGGGGCGTCATTATGGGATTCTTTTACCGGTTCGTTGCCGCCAGCATGACGCTCGATTTCGTTCATCCCGATGCCGGCAGAGTTACCCCATATTCCGGGGTATTCATTTTTTCCATCGGCGTCTTCCTCTCCAATTTTTTGTGGAACACGTTCTTTATGGTCAAACCGGTCGTCGGGAACAAATCGGCCTACGCCGATTATTGGAAGAACGGCACTGTGCGTCTGCACCTGATCGGCATTCTCGGCGGGCTCATTTGGAATACGGGATTCCTCTTCAACCTGATCGCCTCGGACAAAGCGGGGCCGGCGATCTCCTACGGCCTCGGGCAGGGTTCGACGATGATCGGGGCGGCCTGGGGGGTATTCGTTTTCAAGGAATTCAAAGGCGCTCCTGCTTCCTACATTGCAACGATGTTCATCTGTTTCGTGATCGGCCTCGGATTGATCGTCATCGCCCGGCTGTGACATTTTACCCCTTCAAATGAAGATGGACCGATGTACGCAGAGTTCAAAGGCCATGCCGCAAAAATGGTGAGACACAGAAGAACTTTCAATTAAAGCGCCGATCTGCCAGGTTCATTAATGAGTAGATTATTTTTCCTGCTCCTTTAGTCACTTTGCGGCAATAAATCCTCGCATGTTGCGCATCCCCTCTTATGAAGAAGAAAATAGCCGTCATCGGCAGCTCGAATATTGATTTCATCATGAAGATGCCCCGCCTTCCGAAAGTGGGGGAGACGATCACGGACGGCGTCTTCTTCCAGACGTTCGGGGGCAAAGGGGCGAATCAGGCGGTCGGCGCCGCCCGCGCCGGCGGCAATGTCTCCTTCGTCAATTGCGTCGGGGACGACGACATTACGCCGAGGATGGTCGACCAGTTCAACAAAGCTGGCATCAACACCGATTTTGTCTTTCAGGAAAAGAATATTTCAAGCGGTACGGCGCTCGTGATGATCGGCGACCTGGGGACCAACTATCTCTCCGTTGCGCCGGGAGCCAACTATAGGCTGACCCCCCGGCATATCGATAAAGTTCTCGATCTTATTAAAGAGGCGGAAATCATTGTCCTTCAATATGAGATCCTCCCCGAGACGCTGAAATATGTTCTGGATGTTTGCCATCAGCGCAAGAAAAGAGTTCTCTGGAATTTTGCCCCTGCCCGCGAATTCGACAGAAGTTATCTCAAAAAAGTGGAGATCCTGGTCGTCAATGAATCCGAAGCGGAATATATTTCGGGAATTGCCGTTGCGGACGACGCCTCGGTGTCGAAAGCGGCAACGGAAATTGCCCGCTTAGGGTGTGAAACGGTGATCATCACGATTGGCGCGCGCGGTTCGTTCATTTATTCGGCGAATGGGGAGAGGTGGGTGGACGCATTCAAAGTAAACGCTCTCGACACGACAGGTGCGGGGGATATCTATTGCGGATGTCTGGCCGTTGCGTTAGTGGAAGGCAAGGACATTTCGGAGGCCGTGAGATTTGCGACAGCCGGTGCGGCGATCTCCGTGACCCGCCTCGGCGCCCAGCCGTCGGCGCCGACGCGGGGGGAAATTGAGAATTTTCTGAGGACAGCGAGCCCGTAGAGCAGCAGCGTACGGCTTATTTGCCGGTTTCGTACGCTTTCATTCCAACGCCGGCTATTTCAAAATCCTGCTCGCCTGTGGCGCCGCTGAAGACGGCGAGAATAAAGCCAGACTCAAATTTTTTTATCATCCCTCCCTGGTAGCCGAATTCTCCCTGGTATGGAGGACGCAGCTTGCTGCCGCTGTTGATCTTTGTATCCGCCATTTCTGCCGCCTTTGAATATGCGATGCCGATGAAATTGTAACCGGGATATTCCCCGGGTTTGGGGGTTTCCGGAACGGATGCCATCGCCCCCACCACTTTCATCTGTGATATCCACGACTCCCCATGCTTATCCATGCTTGCGATGACAATGGCTCCTCTCACGCCAAGTTTTTTCGCATGCTGTTCCATTGCAGCGATCATTTTCGGTGCAGCGCTTTGAAAATTCTCCATTGCTCTTCCTCGTGTTAGTCTTTGTGAAGTACTGGACGGTGCTATAACATCATCATTATGACGGTTTTGCTCCCGTCGAACGGAACGTTGCCAACTCCGCGCTGATCTTGTCGAGTACGGATTCTTTGAGCGGATAGATGAAGATAAATCCTGCGGCGAGCAGCGCTCCTATGCCGGGGTAGACGCTCAGCATCATGCGGATGCCGTTCTGCGTCGCCTCGGTCTGCTCGACGTTCGCCTGATAGCCGTAGAACGACAGGATCCAGCCGACCATGGCGATCCCGATCGAGGCCCCGAATTTTTGCGACATGGATGCGGCGGAGAAGACAAGACCGGTAGCGCGCCGCCCGTTCTTCCACTCGGAGTAATCCGCGGTATCGGCAAACATGGACCAGATGAGAGGGAAAATGATGCCGGCATTGATGCTGATCAAAAACTGAAGAACGACAATCAGCACGATGGCGGATTTATCCAGCATGAAGAAGATGAAGCTGAGCACGGCCGCATTGACCATCGCGATAAGGAACGTTTTCTTCTTGCCGATCCTGTCGGAGACCGGCTTTGCCAGGACGACGCCGATAATGTTGGCCGCCTGCCCCACGAGCAGGTACACGGTACTGATGGCGAGAATGACGGAAGAACTAAATTCGATATTGCTCATCCCCTTGAAATAGTAGGTGAAGTAATAGACTGTGGCTCCGTCCCGGATCGTGTTGAGAAAGATCGTGGAGATGCTGGCGCCGACGAGAATGAACCACGGGCCGTTCCTGCTCAGATCTTTCAGGTCGTTTTTCAGAGAGGTCTCGACCGTGGTCGGCGGCACCTTTTCCTTTGTGAGAAGGAATGTGAGGATGAAGAAGACGACGGCGAGCGAGGAGATCACGACAACGGCGCGCTCCGTGCCGGCGCGGTAGTTGATCTCTTTCAACGCAATATTTCGGACCGTGATGGATTCCTGGCCCAGCCCTTTGCACGCAAACTTCAAATCGGCAAGATTTGCCAGATCTTCGCTCGGAACAAACCGGTCCAGCCTCAGCTTGACGTCGCTCGTCGCTCCGGTGCGGAGCAATCCAAGAGTGTCCTTCCCTTCAGGAAAACTGCAGCCGTAAAATTGATTTGTTCTTGCATTGACCACGCCGAGGCTGAACGCATCATTTGCGCTCGTATTTATTTTCGCAGTGATGAAAAGAAGGGAATCGACGCGCTGCCCGGCAGCCGAGCCTGCAGAAGTTCCTTCCCACACGATGAGCTTGTTCGTGGTCCTTGCGGGAGTGTCGGCCGTTTCAACGATCTTCGGCGAGGAAAATTCATAGAATGTTCTCGTCCCGAATCCGTCGAACAGGGGCTGGAACAGGCCGAGCACGAGAAAACTTCCCCCGAACGCGAAGATGAAACGGTACGTCGCGAGAGTAGTCCTCTGCTTGCCGTCGTCGGTCATCACTCCCATCAGCGAGGCATACGGAACGTTGATCATCGAATAGAGGATCATCATCAATGAGAAGGTGACGTACGCATAGACGAGTTTTCCGTTTTCTCCGATGTCGGGAGTTGTAAAGGTCAAGACCGCGATGAGGCCGACCGGCAGGGCCATCCAGAGCATATACGGCCTGAATTTTCCCCACCGGGTGTTGGTCCGGTCGCCGAGGATGCCGACAAACGGGTCGAATGCGGCGTTGCCGAGCCGGGTGATAAAGAGCATCGTTCCGACCGCTGCGGCGGTGATGCCGAAGATGTCGGTGTAAAAAAAGAGGAGGTACATTCCGAAAAGCTTCCAGAACATTGAAGAGGCTGCATCGCCGAAGCCGTAGCCGATCTTCTCATACAATTTCAAGGGCTGCATAGACAATGTCGTCGATAATTTATAGATTCGGGAACGGCACAAGGTACATCTTCGACCGCGGAATAACAAGTGAAGATTGCTCGACCGGTAAAAAAAGTATTCCCATGAAACATGCTATTCTCTTTCTTGCCGTCATCCTCGCGGCTTCAGTGCGGGCCCAACAGGAAAAATTTATCATAGGGGCGGAGCATGTCAGCTCGTTTGCCGATTTTTGGGATTCAAGCAAGGTCGTACATACTCGAGCGTATTGGGATACAGCAAAATCTCTGGGGATCAATTTTGCCGGTTTGAAGTATTTCGAGAGGTATTCCAATTACGGCAACGCAACCGTCGCCCAGATCAGAGAAGACATTGCAGAAGCCAATGCTGTTGGCATCGAGGTATTTTTAACCAACGGTTTCGACCGTTATGACGCCTCTGGCAGCGTATATTTTCCCGAGCGGTGGGTGTACCAAATTGAAAACCCGGTTGCAAATAAACTCAACGATTTTACGAACGTCAGCGGCGGAACGATCCTTTATGATCAGGAAGCTTCGACTCACTGGAATGTTGTCCCCGACTCCGGCAAGCAGGCAGCAAATTTCCTTCGCTTGACGCCGGGAAATCCTCCGTATGGCATTGTGGCAAATCACTTGAGATTGCCGAACCTCCAGTACGACAACCAATACTATTTTCTGAAAATCAAAATGCGGCTGCCGTTTGCAGCCAGCTTTGACAGCGTCCCCGTTCTCCGAGTGGGCCTCGAGAATTCCTCGGTCGGCCGCATAGTCTATGCGAGCGAATTTACGAACCATCGCTGGAAAGAAATACTCGTCGCTTCCTATTTTCAGAAAAATAGCGGACGCAATGAAAGAGTTGAGCCTCCGCGCAATGACGTGCAAATAGAATGGTTCGATACCTCGCCCTACAAATACACTGTCGACCTTGATTACGTTGCGATCGATGATACGGTCGCCCACAGATTGTATAACGGGGAATTCGATGCGAGGGTGAAAAGTTTTGTCAATAACTATAAAAATGCGGCGAAAAGCTTCGTTGTGTGGGACGAACCATATCCCGAAAACTTTCTCCCCGTACAATATTACAGGAATCTCGTGGCAGGATTGACGAACAAGAGTTCGTTTTCTTACCGGGCATTCACCGGACGAGCCGACGATTCGACAAAGAAATTTCTGAAAGAAACAGGACTGCCGGTCCTGGTGTGCGATACTTACCCGATCGTGTACGGGACGGCGACCCCGAACGAAAACGGGTACACATCTCAGGTCCAGCGGTGCTTCGAATCGTTCGCCGGCAGGTTGTCCGATTTAGCAGCCGTCGCGCAGAAATTCTCCAAGCCGTTCTGGCTCACAGTACAGGCGCATGAATGGTCCAACCCTACCGTCGATCCGCCCGAGTTATATACGAGGGAACCTTCTGCGTATGAAGTGCGTGCCATGACGAATCTTGCAGTCTCTTTTGGCGCAAAGGGAATTATCTATTTTATGTATACAAACAACAGCGATCCCGCGAAGAAGATCTATAGGACGGGATTGCTCGCGGACAATTCGAGTGCGACGCCGGAGTACACCGATCCGTATGGTCAACCCAAATGGGAGACGATAAAAGTTCTCAACCATACCCTCGCATCGATCGGTCCGGCACTGCTATCCCTGGCATGGCAGGGGACAAAAAGCTGGAATTCGCGAGGGCAGGTATATGGAGCATGGGCGGGTCTTGTTACTGCGGTCGCAACGAACATTGAGGGGGAGATCTTCTATGTCGAGACGGGCCATCTCAAGGACGGAACCGGGGCGAACTACCTTTATCTTGTCAACAGGAGGACGCTGCCGACCGAAATCAGAGCGATAAAAACGATACTTAACACGAACGGAGCAACGTGGACAGTCTCGGACGTGAATTCAAAGAATTCTTGGATCGTTTCCCCCAACGGCAGTTTTACCGACACTCTTCAGCCCGGCGAAGGAAAGCTCTATAAATTAGGCGTTCGATAGAGAAACGCTTCCAGGCCCCCACCTCGTTTGATAACTATCGGGGCATCTGGATACCGGAACGGAATTCTCACCGCGGCGGCCCGGCAAATCACGCGGCGTCCGGATCCTCAGGCAAATAGATCATGAACTCGCTCCCGTTTCCCGGTGCGCTATGGACGTCGATGAAGCCGTTGTGTTTGGAAACTATTCTCATGACGACGGAGAGCCCTAATCCGGTCCCTTTCTCCGGGGTTTTCGTGGTAAAGAAGGGGTCGAATATTTTCTTTCGCGTTTCTTCATCCATTCCCATTCCTGTATCCTTGACGCTGATGGAAACGTACCGGCCGTCTGACGCAGAAAGAAATCTTTCCCGCACAGTGTCCGATGAGACCCTGGCGGTGGTGATGGTGATCGAGCCGCCGTCAGGCATTGCATCTCTGGCGTTCACGCACAGGTTCACAAGGACCTGATGAATCTGACCGCTGTCTGCGACCGTTTTGACCGGCTGGGGGGTCAGCGCGAGTATGAGAGAAATATTCTTCGGGAACGTCTCTTCGAGGAGGCCGGCAATTTCCCGGATCAGGTCATTGATCATCACACTCCGTTTGACAAATTCCGTCTTCCGGGCGAAGGTGAGCAGCTGTTTCACAAGCTGCGTTCCATGATCGGCTGCTTTGGAGATCTTCTCGAGACGATGTTCGTTTTTGTCATTCATGCCGGCCGACTGCCGGAGGAGGTCGGTGTTGCCGCGGATGATGTTCAGCATATTGTTGAAGTCGTGCGCGATGCCGGAAGCCAGCGTCCCGATGGACTCGAATTTTTGGGACTGATAGAGCTGGTGTTCCAGTTTTTTGCGCTCTTCTTCTCCCTTTAAGCGCTGCGTGATATCGCGGAGGATCCCTTCATGGTACGCGATCGTATTGTTTTCCCCGGCGACGTATCGGCCATGATCCTCAACCCACACCTCTGTGCCGTCTTTTTTCTTCAATCGGAAGATCGCCATTTGGCCACGCTGTTCATTGGCAACTGCTTTTTCGCGGTCTCCGCGGTTGAAGTATAGATCGGATGCAATATCGACCGCCATCAATTCTTCTTTGCTGTCGTACCCGAGCATGTTCACCATCGCCTGGTTCAGCTCGACAAATTTTCCGTCGTGCGTCGTTTTGTACACCCCGTCCGGCGAGTGCTCCATCAGATTGCGGTACCGCTGTTCGCTCGTCCGGAGGGCGTCTTCCATTTTTTTCTGGTCGGTGATGTCCATCTTGACGGCGACGTAATGGGTGATGATGCCCTGTTCGTTCGTCACGCCGGAGATCGAGGCCGATTCCCAATAGATCTCTCCGTTCTTTTTCTTGTTGGCGAATTTCCCGTGCCACACCCCGCCGTAGCTGATCGTTTCCCACAGCCGCGCGTACTCTTCCGGAGAAGTGATCCCCGATTTCAGGATGCGGGGATTTTTTCCCAGCACTTCATCCAAGCTGTACCCGGAGACCTCCGTGAACGCCGGGTTGACATATTGAATCGCGCCGGAGGTATCGGTGATGACGATCGACGCCGGGCTTTGTTCGGCCGCGCGCCACACGATGCGCAGGTCTTCTTCCATTTTTTTCCGCTCCGTCATGTCGCGGACCGCGGTCAATCGCAGGCTGTGGCCGTTCGCGGCGACGGTCTTTGCTCTGATCTCGACCGGAAAGACGGAACCGTCTTTTCGCAGGGCCAGGTGTTCATACGGCACCTCGCTCTGCGACCGGATATTCTCCGCGACCTGGGTGCGCGATTCAGGGGCGACGAACGCAGAAACTTCCTTTCCGATAGTATCACCTTGCCCGTAACCCAGCATCCGCTCAAATTGCATGTTTGAATCGATGATTATTCCGCCTTTGCTCACGACGATCCCCTCGAACGTGGCTTCAGAAAGCCGGGAAAATCTCTCTTCGCTTTCACGCAAGGCCTGGAGCGCCTCCCGCCGTTCAGAGATGTCATGGCACAACAGGAGGAGGCGCGATACTTCTCCGTTGTCGTCGAAGAAAGGGGCCGCTGCAACTTCGGCCCAGAACATCGTGCCGTCATCCCTGACGAGCCGGTATTCCTGAGAATGGGGCCTGCTTTTTCCGGCGACCGCATCGCCGATCTTCGTAAAAACCATAGCGCGGTCATCGGGGACGACCCAGTCGAAGACGGAATTCTTGCTGAGCGGCATCTCTTTCGGGGCGCCAAAAAGTTCATACGCCCGGGTGGAAGCGTATTCGACCCTGCCGTGCGTGTCGATGATGATGATCGCTTCGGGGGAGGCTTCGACGAGCGTCCGGTAGTAAACTTCGGACCGCCGGATGCGTTCTTCCATCCGGTTGCGCTCGGTGACATCGCGGACGATCGCCTGAAGAAGAAGCTCGTTTCCCGCTTCAAGCCGGTTCAGCGAGATCTCGGCGTCGAAGAGAGTCCCGTCCCTTCTCACGTGCTGCCAGACGAAACGCTGGGACTCTCCGTTCAACGCCGATAGCATGATTTTCGAAGCTTTTTGCCTCGAATTCTCTCCGTCCGGCTGGACACGCGGGCTGAAATCCCACGGAGAGCGTCCGACAAGGTCCTCCCGGCTCCCGCAGCCGAACATCGTGACGCTGGTAAAATTGCAGTCGATGAACCGTTCTCCCGCAAGGATCAGGATGGAATCGTTCGCGGATTCAAAGAGCATCCGGTGCCGGTCTTCCGAAAGCTTGAGCCGGTCGGCAAACGTACGAATTTCAGTTTCGCTTTTTCGGACGGCTTCGAAACTTTTGGTATACATGTCGGTGAGAAGCCGGACGGTCACGGCAGTAATGGCAAGAATGACCGTGAGGTCGAGGACGTCGTATGCGTCTGTTCCGGAAGCAAACCGATTCACGATAACTCCGCGGATTTCGAAATACCCAAGGAGACCGACGAGGGCGAGCACGATGGCAACGATGGCAATAAAATGACGCCGGTTTAGCGTTAGGCTGGCAATGACAAGGATGCCCGGAAGGGCAAGGATTCCGGTATCGTGAAGCCCGTCGCTTTCCCATATCATGAACTCGATGAAGCCGAGGAGCGTCCACGTGAGAATGACCGTCGCCAATTCGACAAGTCCGCGCCGGAGAAGAACGAGAGAGGCCGTCACCATTACGCCGGCAATAACCATCGCAACGGTTTGTCTTCCGACCCCGGAGGGGACCCTGTACAAAAGCACCACGGCCAATCCAAGGAGAATTGCGTAGGAGATGATGACGACAATTTTTGAAATGCGCCTTTTGTCCTCCGCTGCATCGTATGCTTCGGAAAAATTCTGTTTCAGGATGTCAATGATCTTCAATTGTACAGCACCGCTTTCCTAATAGTGAATTGAGTGAACGCTGAACAGGCCCTTTATGATCGACCGGTTCATCATGACGACCGGATTCGAGCTCCGGACTATTCTTGCACGATTGAGCGGGCCGTGCCGGCCCTCGCAAGATCGCGCACTGAATTTTTCAGTTCTTCCATTTCGTCGGGAAGATGGAAGTAGAAATCGGCCCCTTCCTTGAGACATTCCTTCCGGTATTGCGGATACGAAGACGCCGAGAGCATGATCACGATAGTGCCGGCGACCGACTCTTTCACCGCGCGGAGAACTCCGATGCCCGTCCCATGCGACAAGTGCGCATCCAGAATGACGAGTTTCGGCTTCATCGATTCGATGAGGCCGAGCGCTTCTCCCGCGTCGGTGACATGCCCCATAATATCAACGCCCTTCACCTCGCTGAGCCTTTGAATCACTCTCGCCCCGATGTGCCATGATCCGCAGGCCACCAGGACCGTTAATGGAGCTTTCATGAACCCTCAAGAATTGATATCGCAATTTCGGACATTAAGATCGATCGCGAAATCGACGTACATGTGAAAAAGAAATAGCAAAAAATACGACGGCTGACAAAGGCCTGCCGCCGGTCCTCATCATGATCGGGAATTTATTTTTGGCACGGTATCGGCAGGAGTATGAACCTTCTATAGCAGAAAATGCGATGGGGAAACGGGGGAGCGGCGGAATGCGGTTGTTTTATTGCGGCGACTCGACGAGGTTGTTGTCAAGCACATACCGGATGAGCTGGGCGGTCGTCTCCATATTCATTTTTTTCAGGATGTGCGCCCGGTAGGTGTTGACGGTCGACAGGCTGAGCGAGAGCGTTTTTGCCGCTTGGGAAACGGTCTGCCCCTGGCCGAGGAGACAGAGGACCTGGAATTCCCGGTCCGATAATCGTTCATGCAGCGGCCGGGCCGCGTCGGCGTCGATGACGCTGGCGAGCAGGTCGGCCATGGAAGCGCTGACGTATTTCCCGCCGAGCATGATCTTCCGGAGGGCGGTCAACAGCTCGTCGGAGGCGCTTTGCTTGGTCAGGTATCCCCGCGCGCCGTTCGCGAAACACCGGACGGCGTACTGTTTCTCGGGAAATGTGCTGAGGATGAGAATTCTTACGTGCGGCATCTCGGCCTGGAGCTGTTTGAGCACCTCGAAGCCGTTCTTCTTGGGAAGGGAGATATCGAGGAGGACGATATCGGGTTTTGCCGAGCGTGCCTTCAATACTGCTTCCTCGCCGTCCGACGCTTCGTCCGCAACTTCGAACTCCACTGAGCCGGCAAGGGCGGCTTTCAGCCCCTGACGGACGAACGGGTGGTCATCGACTATCAGGATTCTCGTCTTCATGCTTTCACGTTCCCGTCAGTTTCTCGGAAAGCGGACCGTCACGGTCGTTCCCCCTTCCTTAGGACTCTCTATTGTACAGATTCCTTTGAACGGATGCAATCGTTCGCGCATGCCCAGAAGGCCGAACGACCGTGTGCCGTTGATCTGCTCATGCGATATCCCGACGCCGTTGTCGGCAACCGTCATAACGAACTCGTTCCCCGCATCGAACAGCGTTACGTCCACGGAGGTCGCCCGGGCGTGCCGTGCAACGTTCGTCAGCGCTTCCTGAAGAATTCTGAACAGCGCCGTCGCCCGCTCGCCGTCCAGAACCGGCTCCTGGTCCGGCGCATGGAGCAGGCATTTCACGCCGCTCCGTTTCTGAAAATCCTCGACCTGCCACTCGACCGCGGCCAGAAGCCCGAGGTAATCCAGCATGCCCGGACGGAGCCTCGCCGCAATATCCTGGACGCTTTCAATGGCAAGGTCCGTCAGGTCGAGAAGCGATTTCGTTTTTTCTTCGAACTCGGAAGCAGGGCTGCGGCCGATTTTTTTGAGGGAAGAGAGATCCATCTTGACGGCGGTCAGGATCTGTCCGAGCTCGTCGTGGACCTCGTGCGAAATTGCTCTCCGCTCCTCCTCGCGGACCTGCTCGAGGCGCCGTGCCAGTTCATGAAGCTGCTCCATCGATGCTTTGAGGTTCTCTTCCGCCAGTTTCCGCTGCGTGATGTCCCTGTTGATCGTTACGAGGGACTGTACCGAACCGTTCTCGTCAAGCTCCGGGAACCCGCGCCACTCGTACGTCCGCGGCCCCGTCGGCCCGGTGAACGTCAGCTCGGCGTCGACGGGGTTCCCCGTTTCAAGCACCTTGGCGATAAGTTCATCCCGTTCTTTTGCCTGTTGATGGGTGAAGTCAACATCCCACACCGTCTTTCCGGGGAATTCCTCGGGCTTGAACGACGAGACTTTTTTGACGGCCGAGTTGACGAACGTATAGCGGCGGTTCTTATCGAACCGTGCGATGACATCCGGCGTATTTTCAACGAGCGCGCGGTACCGTTCCTCGCTTTTTCGCAGCGCTTCTTCCATGCGTTTCCGTTCAGTGACGTCGATGAAGGTGGAAAGAAGAAGGAGCGCTCCGTTCAGCTCGATGGCCTGCGCATTCGTCCGGAGGATGTGCAGCGAGCCGTCCCTCGAACGGAGCCGCAGCTCTGAATCGCTGACGGTCCCGTTCGCAGCGACGCTGCGAATATGGTCTTCGCGGTCCTGCGCATCGACCCATAACCCCAGGTCCGACGAACGCCGACCGACCGCTTCGCTCCGCGTGTAGCCGAAGATCCGTTCAAATTCGCGGTTCACCTCGATGAGCTGTCCGTCTGCCATGGTGCTGAGCGAGATCCCCACCGGTGCGTTCAGGAAGGCCTTCGAAAATTTCTCTTCGGAAATTTTCAGCGCTTCTTCCATCTGCTTCCGTTCGGTGATGTCGAGCGTGACGCCGAGGATGAACGGTTCCCCTTCAAGCTCGATCAGCTCCGCCGACACGATCGAATGTCCCACCCTCCCGGTTTTGGTCCGGTAGCGTCCTTCAAAATTTCTTATCGTGCCCCGCTCGCGGAGGATCGCCGCTACCTGTTTCCGCTCTTCGGGATCGGCCCAGGTGTTCAGTTCAACGGCGTTGTCGCCGATGATCTCGGACCGGTCGTATTCCATGGCAGCCGTGAAGCTTTCGTTCACGTCCAGATATTTTCCATCCCTGAGGCGGCTGATGCTCATCGGCACGGGGCTCGCGTGAAAGATCTTCTGAAATCTTTCTTCGGATTCTCTCAGCGCCCGCTCCTCCCGTTTTCGGTCTGTGATGTCTCTGACGATAGCCAGGAGGTCCGGCGAGTTCTCATACGGCGTAAGGCGGGTGAGGCTCACCTCGGCGTCGAAAAGCGTACCGTCTCCGCGCAGGTGTTTCCATTCGAAGAACTGGGAATTGCCGGCAAGCGCCGCATTGATTTTTTCCACCGAGGACTCCAGGGAGTCTTTGCCGTCCGGCTGGCGGGAAGGGGAAAATTCTGCAGGACGATGCCCGAGAATCTGAGCGGCGGAGACCCTGTACATGTCCAACGTTTTGGCATTGCAATCGATGAAGATCCCTTCGCGCATCAGGAAAATGGCATCGCCGGCTGAATCGAAAAGCGTCCTGTACCGATGTTCGCTTTCCCGCAGCAGCCGTTCCGCTTCCTTCCGCCCGGTAATGTCCTCAATATGGGAAATGAGATAGAGCGCATTGCCCGATGCGTCGCGCACGAGCGATGATGCCACCTGCGCCCACACGACGAGGCCGGATTTGCGGACGTACCGCTTTTCAAACTTTTCCCTCTCTATTCTCCCCGCAGAGATATTTCCCAGAAAGGTATCGCCGATGTGCATATCGGGAGGATACGTGACCTCATTGAAGGTCTTCAAGAGAAGTTCTTCCCGGGTATAGCCGAGCATCTCGCACATCGCCCTGTTGACCTCTAAAAACTTTCCGTCGATGCTTACCAGACAGACTCCATCATTGGCGCTTTCGAAAGCGAGGCGATAGCGCTCATCGGTCAAACCCGGCGAGTGGGTATCCATTGAATTATTCCTTATTGAGAATTTTACGTTGGGGCATGCGCACGATTCCTAAAAGAAGCCCGGTTCGGGGGGAAGAACCCGGGGATTAAAGGTCCGGGATTTGCGCACAAGACTATGGCGCTAGGATAACGGAAAAGGACAAATTATGCAAGCCGCGTACGGGAAATGGGGCGTGTCAGGGCGTGGGGCTGAAAAAGAAGGGGTTGCGTTGATTTTTGCCGGATAAATAATTGATCTTTTCTCATGACGCGATACAGCCGCGCCAGCCGCATCCCAGGGGAAACTCTTTTCCCTTCTCGCTCCCAAACTCAGTTTGGGAGCGTTTTTGGTGAGTTGATTTTCGACTGAAGGGATTGGGAACGAGAGAAGATGTCCTTCGTCTCGTGCCGCTTTTTGGCACTCGCTCAGGATGAACATATTTTTGTTTATGTTAACAAAACACAAACTGTTCACCCTGTCCCCAGAAAATCGCTTGGGGAAGCAAATCCTCCAAAGTGGGGCAAGTCTGGCAAAGCCACGCCTTCGGGAGAAAGCGGGACTTTGCAAAGTAACCCGCTACCAAAAAGAGGGTCGGTTTGCGTTTCAACATTCGAAGATGTAGATTGACTTAGCCTTGGAGGAGTTCCCTTCGTCCTCCATAAAAACTCAAATCAAATATACTATTTTCATCGACGTACGGAGCCGCTCCGGTCTTAAGAACCGCGCAGAGGCTAATGGACTTTTTGAGCGCAGTCCGGAAATTTCTGTTTTGAGCACGCATCCGATCCCAATGACGGCTGAACACGAATTCGACATTATTAATAGAAGGAGTCGGTACGCATGAACGGACATCATTCAATCGCCGGGCCAATGCGGGATATTTTTTTGCTCTTGTTCATGGCGGCATTTCCTCTGCGTCTTGCGGCACAAGGGAGCAGCGTCCCGATCAACGGTCAACTGTACGGGGATCCCATTATTGGCACGACCTCCTATGGGGAAACGGAGGCGGTCAACACCGTTTACGCCGTTACGTCGAGCGGCGTCTACACCGCCGAAGGAGGGTTGTCGGGACGCAACCCCGATTACTACTCAAAATCTTACACTCCGCCTCCGGGGCGCACGATCGTCAAAGCCGGTACGAAGAGACAAAGCATTCGAAATGATCGCGCGTCGTGGCAGCCGATCATTCTTCTTGATGATGGAACCATCGTTCTCCCGAGCTCCTTCCCCCCGATAACCAAGAAGCTTCAAATGACAAGTACAGAGGAATGGAGCAGAGCAGTGGGGGATGCCATTTATGCATTGACAACACTTCAGGTCTATGTCAGCCGCGACACATTGAATACATGGCAGGTGGACAGCGCCGGGCTGGGAACGACACACGTTTGGGACATTGCCGTCGATTCTTCGCAGTATGTCTTTGCGGCGACAAGCACCGGCCTCTTCATGCAAAATCCGGATTCAAATATATGGCACCCCGTGACCTCGTTGACCAACACATATATGACGAGCGTCTTTATCGACCGGAAAAACAGGATTTATGTTTCCACGCTGTTCGGCGCCGTGTATATCAGCATCGACCGGGGACAGACATGGAGCCCGATGAGCACAGGGCTCAACAGCAACCAGGTGACAACGTTCGGCGATGACGTCTATTCCAACGTCTACTGCATCGCGGGAGCTCAGGTGTTCAGGTCGGACAGCGGCACGGCATCCTGGAAAGAGATCGACACTTCCATTACCCGCTTGTTTCTGGACCCGGTGACTTCCTACAATTCTCCGTACAAATACATCAGCGGCGATTCCGTTTTGTATCTCGGGACGAATTACGGCCTTTTCGCAAGTTCAGACCGCGGGGCAACCTGGGCAGAATCCAACCGCGGCATTCAGGCCGGGACGATCTACGGTTTTGCAAGGACGCCGTCCCGCCAATTTGCTGCCACTGGGCTGGGCCTCTTCTATAATAATTCCGGCGACACGACCTGGACCAAAGCATTTCCGGCGAACGGATACGCCGCCGGAAATTCCATCTACGTTGACGATGGCGGCATCGTGTACACGCTCGGACCGATCGTCAACGTTAACAATTCGCAGAGCCCGAATGCAAACTGGAAGAGCACCGACAACGGTGCGACGTGGAATCCCGATACAGCCGGACTTGGGGCAATGGCGGGAGGATCTATCGCAAAATATTTTGCCGATGAATCAGGAGTCCAGCATTATTCCGCTGCCGGCGTACCGGCGGAGTGTTACAAAAAGAGTTCGGGTTCGTCCTGGACACCCGACACGGCCGGACTGTCGAAGCTCCCGGCAAATTATCCTAACATCATCGCCAGCGACCAGCACGGGAACATCTATCTTGCCCTTACGGCAACCGATTCGTTCACCGGACTGCTGCTGAAACGTCCGATCGGCGGAGGGGCATGGACGTACGATACTGCCGGACTTCAGGGGGCGATTGTCTACAGTATTAGCGCGGACCAGAGCGGCAATCTCTATGCAGGTACGTTCGGCAACGGGGTGTATAAAAGAACCGGAAGTACGTGGGCTTCGCTTTCATCCCCAGCCGGGCTTTCCGGAAACGATGCGTTCGTCACCGCGGTCGACAATTCCGGCGCGCTCTTCGCAGGGTTTGCATACCAGAACGGCTTCAACTATGCGTGGCAGGGAGTCTATTGCACCACCGACGGGGGCGGCTCATGGACAAAAATCGGCCTCGATGGATTAGCCGTGCGGGGGCTCTTTTCTTACGGCGATTCAATAGTCGCGGTGACCTACAATAGCGGGATGTTCCTTCTCTCGAAGACCGGCAGCACGGCCGTGCCGGACAAGAATCTCACATCCCCCGGGTCATTCGTCCTGAACCAGAATTATCCGAACCCGTTCAATCCTTCGACAGTGATCAGCTATCAATTGCCGGTGAACAGTCAGGTGACGCTGAAGATGTACGATATTGTCGGCAGGGAGGTGGCGACGCTCGTCACCGGACAACAAGCGGCCGGGCCGCATGAAGTACTTTTCGACGGCACGCGTCTGGCAAGCGGAGTCTACTTCTATCGGCTGCAGGCAGGGAAGTTCTCGGACGTAAAAAAAGTTGTCCTTATGAAATAGAAATATCCCCGCTCAGGCGCCCTCTGTAACCGGTCCGGAAAAAAAGGGAAGCCAAAGCAACCGGGGGTTTCCTGGCGGTCGTCGTACTCCGACTCTTTGTTTATTGACGCGTATGCTGTAGGAGACCGCGTCCTGCTCAGTCTGTGAAACGATCGCTTATCGCCTAAAACCTCTCGACACCCGCGATGAACAGGACTCACGATCAAACGCCTCCTATCGCTCACCATGTCTTGCGAATATTTCAGCCGGAGTTCCTCGTCCTTGCTCTCCCCGCCGCGGCAAAGTTGTTCCTTCATCTCTTTCCGGTTAACGGGTACGGCTTCAACGGTGAAGAACTCTCTCTTTCGTCGTCCGGGAGGCGAAGTTTCCCCCCGAACAAGTGCGGCCGAGAACGAGAGTCTCTATTTGACCGTGTGGCGAAAAAGGGTGTTTTTTCAGCCCCCGCCGCAATTTGCCTTCATATAAAAATTTCTTATCTTCAACAGAACCACTTGCCAAACCTTCCAGGTAAGTCTCAGCGAGAGCATCCGTGAGAAGTTATTTTCGTGCGGCTCTTTTGCTCATTGCAGGGCTGCTTCCCGGCGCCATGTCGATGAGTGACGCCCAGACGATCGCTCGCGATGACAGCGCACAGCTTGTTCAGTTCAGCGCGGGGATGTACGATGTCCGGCGCCAAAGTGCCACCGTCGAATACCAGGCGGAAATTTATCCGGCGTACACGCTGGGAATTTTCCGTACGAAGGCGAGCATTTCGGCAACGAGAACGGACGACATTTTTGCGGGAGGGGGGGTTGCGCTGCCGATCGATTTGTCCAGCCGGGTTTTTCTTATGCCGAGTTTCAATGCAGGGCTGTACAAACACGGAAAGGGGATCGAGCTCGGCTATTTTGTCGAGTTCAGGTCCTACCTCGAAATTGCCTGGCAGTGCACCCGAAACTCGTGCATCGGAATTTCCATCTACCACGTTTCAAACGGCAGCCTTTCAAACACCAACCCCGGCCTGGAATCGCTGCTGACAACATACTTCGTTCAACTCTGACCGCCTCTTCATTGTCCGCACTCATCCTGACAGTTCAACGCCGTACCAGTGGCATTCAACTGCCTGAAAATGGTTGGTTGTCTTCTCTTCGTTTTCTCTTCCGGTGAAGTATGGCCTGTGTGCAGAGGAAGGTTTAGCGGCGTGAACCGTGCTGCGTATTGTCAATCGATCGACTGCTGGTGCATCGAGATGCCGAGCTTTTTCAGGAATTCAAACGGCAATTCTCCTCCGGCGAAAATGAAAACGAAATCGTTTTTGCGTCGAATTTCTCCGCCGG
Source organism: Bacteroidota bacterium (assembly GCA_035506275.1). Taxonomy (NCBI): domain Bacteria; kingdom Pseudomonadati; phylum Bacteroidota; species Bacteroidota bacterium. The sequence goes on along the minus strand of DATJPT010000005.1, from coordinate 21,674 downwards.
GGGTCGAGAGGACAACCTCGTCCTCCAGAATTTGCCTCAGATGGGAATCAAAGATGACCGTGATCTTTTTCCTCGCGACCTGTTCCATAAGATGGGTTCGGTTCCGCTCTTTGATGCGTGTGAATTCTTTTCCGCGGTATGAGAGGATCACATCATTTCCGTTTTGAATTGCCAGCCCGATTGCCGCTTCGACTGCTGAGTCCCCCCCTCCGACAATGAGCGCATGACTGCCGTTGAAGGTCGACGCGTCGATCAGTCGGTACATCACCTTCGAGAGCTCTTCTCCTTCAACGCCGAGCTTCCGCGGCGTTCCGCGCCTGCCGAGCGCCAGCACGATCCGGGCCGCGGTCAGCGTTCGCTTCGACGTGGTGACCGAAAAATGCCCCCTGTTGTTCTGTACCTCGACCACCTTTTCATTGACCGAAACGTTCAGCGACGTCTTCGCGATGATCTTTTGCCATGTGTCGAGCATCGTCTCTTTGGTGACCTCGGTCAATTTCAGTTTTCCCCAGAGGGGGAGTTCCACCGGCGCAGTCATCACGACTTTTGCCCGCGGGTAATGGAGGATCGCCCCGCCGACGTCGCTCTGCTCGAGGACGATGTATTTCAAATTTTTGCTGGCAGCCGTCAGTCCGGCGGCGAGCCCGGACGGGCCGGCGCCGATGATCGCAACGTCATATTCGGCGCTGTGGGGCGCTTGAGCTGCGGCAATATATTCCAGCGCCGCCTTCCCCTGACGGACGGCGTTCTTGATCAGCCCGATGCCGCCGAGTTCGCCGATGATGAAAATGCCCTTCACGTTCGTCTCATAATGCCCGTCCACCATGGGAACATCGGCGCTGCGCCCCGGCTTCGCCAACAGCAGTTCGATCGCACCGACCGGACAGGCCTCGACGCAGAGGCCGTGTCCGACGCATTTTGCGCCGTGGATGAGCGTGGCCTTCCCCTCGATCACGCCGATCACGTCCCCTTCGGGACAGACCTTCGCGCAGCCGCCGCAGCCGATGCAATTGGTGACGTCGATGTGGGGATGCATCGTCCTCGACTCGTGAAGGCCGGTGATCCTCATCTCATCGAACTTTTTCTTGGCTTTCTTCTCTTTCGTTCTCATCCGCCGGATGTACGGGATGAGCGCAGCTGAAAAGAGGAGAACGCTGATGATCGTTGTCAATACGATGTCTTGCATGAACGAATGCCTTTGCCTGACGCTGAAAATGCTGCCGTTGCGCTAGAACCGGATGCCGAGTTCCAGCAATCCCTGATAATCTCCCAGGGTCGTGTCGATAACGTCGTCGAGGGTCGCCGACGCATACCATGTTTGCGAAATGACCCAATACATCGACGCCGATATCGTTTTTGTGATGTACGTCTGCTGAAGAAGTCCGATGCTGGCGCGTGCATACTCATACCGGAGCGTCCCCTCGAGGTTCGAGAAGAAGTTGCTGTACACGTCGACGGCGATGTCGTCGCCGGAAGAGAATTCTCCGATCAGGCTGCTGTAACGGACACCCGGCTCGATGCCTGAACCGAAAATGTCGACGACGCGGAGCGACGTCGTCAGGGTGTGGGCGTCCCGGACCGCGCTCAGTTTGGGCCGGTACGTCGCATACTCCGACAACGTGACCGAAAGTGGGAGATGGAATGTCGCCATCGCACGGTATCCCTCCGAAAGGTCCATCTGAAAAAGAGAATCGGGGATCGACTTCATCGTCTGGAATAAATAGACGGGGCGTGCTGCATCGTATCCAACTTCGCCCGAGAACCATTCCACGGGAAAATAAGTCGCCGAAACATTCATGTTCGAGAGATTCACTGCCGGAGCGATCCGGCCGGTTGTCAATTTGTCAAGCTCGATGTCGGAATTTTGATAGAACGAAAGGTCGGAGCTCGCGGCGAAAGAGTTCTGAAGGTACACGAATTCTCTGTCCAATTTATTGTTCACCATTTGCCGGCCGTACGCCAACGTCCCGTCATAGTAGTGGAACAGGTCATCGCTTGTTCGGTAGTTGACGAACAGCGCTCCTTTTGTCCCGGTGTTGCTCAGGACCGACACCGGATCGTTGATCTGTGCGCCGCCGAGCGCGCCGGCGGTGAAGCCGCTCTGCCGGTAGAAAAACTGGAAACCGTCGAACGTTCCCATACCTCCGACAAAGCGGGAGGACATGCGTCCGATGCCGAAGCCGACCGGCGCATCCGGCCGGTCCTGCTGCAACGCGAATTCGGTCAGCCTGTGCTCGCTTCCCGCCGAGTTACCGTATTGGGTGTAGCTGTTGGTCGGATCGTAATAGCTTCGGTCGTCGACGGAGAACTGCAGCCCCGCGCCGAAAAGATTGTGGATGCCAAAACGGAAAAGGACCGCAGGCTGGGTAAGATTGTATTTGCTGTCGGCGGCAACGAGCTCGTTCAGCTGCAAGGCGATTCGTCCCGAAACGATATTCTCGGCGGGAAATATTTTTTGGATGGATGCCGAAGCCGCCGGCTCCTGGCTGCGGGCCGTGTCCTTCTTTATCGCCGCCGCGGTGCCGTTCGATGGTTGAATAACCGCTTTGTCGATCACAGCGTTATCCCCGACGGCGAACGGACGCTGCTGGACAAGAATTTGTGCGATGCTCGTCCTTCTCGCCACAGCGGTGACAGCAACCCTCCCGATGCTTGCCGAATCATGGACGATCGCCAGCGTATCGCCGACGCCGATCTCCTGGTCGGAGCCGGCCGCGATATAGACGGTTGAAGCCGCAACGTAGGAAACTTCAAAACGGTATTCTTTTTTCTCCTGTGAGAAAAGTCCGGACGCGGCGAAAACAATTAGCGTGAAAGAGATTTTTTTCATGCGTTACGGCGAAGGATGACAGTTGTAGCATTTGTTCGGGTCGTACGCCGGGACGCCTTCGTGCCTTGTTTTCATCGTCGCCAGCGCATGCGTGTGGCAGTTGTAGCAGACGTACGACGAATACGATGAGGGATAATTCTGGGAGTTCTGATGGCAATCCGTGCAGCTTCTCCATGTCGAAAGGGGAGAGTGCCGCGCTCCCGACCCGATCGGAAAATATGAGTGCGGGATGAACGAGGGAAGCTGCCAGCTCAGGGCCGGATGGCACGTTGCACAGTCGGTGCTGAGGTTGGTGTGCGGCGGATTCGTCGCCGTCAGATAGACGTTATGATGACATGCGTCGCATTGGATCGGCGTGCCGCGGAAACGGTTGTTCATATGGCACTGGAGGCACGGGACGGCATAATGTGCCCCGCGCGTCGGGAATTGTGTCCTGTCGTGATCAAAGCTCGCCTGCCACGATGCCGACGCAGTCGAGTGGCAAAGAGAGCAATCTGTCGTAAACCCTGCGGCGCGGTGATTGACCGCGACTGCATCGTCATAGTCACGTGCATGACAGGCATAGCATGTTCTCGGCGTGCCGGAAAAATGCAGATCGATGTGACAGCTTTTGCACGCGGTTGTCCGGTGCTGGCCCACCAGGAGATACCCGGTTTCCGAGTGATTGAATCTCATCGGATCGGCCATCGTTGTCCAGCCGTTCGTTGTGTGGCAGTCGGTACACTCGTGCGTCAATTTGCCGTGCGGGGAGTCCTGCGCAAGCGCTGGCGCACAGAAAAGCAGCAGTATAACGATCAAAGATCTCACAGTCTTCCTCATTTCATCTGGTGGACCAAGGACGATCATTCTCTTTATTCTGTATTCTGTCTTCTGTATTCCTGCTTCCTACATTTTCCCCGCATGACAGTCCGCACACTCCATTCCCAGCGGCTTGTATCTCACAACCTTCCGCTCATTCATTTCGACTTTCGGATGGCATTTTTCACACGCGACTGCAAGATGCTTTCCCGTGAGCTCATACCGCGATTGCCGGTTATGGTTGAAGACCAGTGACTTCCATGCTTCCGCATTGTGACACGGGCTGCAGTCGGTCGTTCCCCGTTTTGCAAACTGCCCTTCATGCTCGTCCTTGTGGCACGCGATGCACTCGAGCCCCACCCCCGTGTACTGCACGGGGAGCGTCGCCGAGTTGTTCGGCCGTGTGTGGCATTTTTCGCACGCTACCGCCGCATGTTTTCCTTTTAGAGGAAAACGAGTTTGCTCATGAGAAAAGAGAAGCGAATTCCACGATTCAACGCTGTGACACGTCTCGCACCCCTTGGGCATTTTCTTCTCGAATTGTCCCTTGTGAATATCCTCATGGCACGTGGTGCACTGAGGCGACTTTTCCCAAATGAATTGCCTGGTACTTTTCGCATTAACTTTTTGAGCGGCATGACATGCAGCACAGGGAACGGCAACGTGTGCCCCGGTCAATAAGAACCGGGCTTTCCGGTGGTCGGCGACCGAGTAGGTCACCCGGAGAAAATCATCTTCCGTATGGCACGATTCGCATCGGCCGCCGTCTATGCGGTTCGCGAACTGCCCGGCGTGCGCATCGGCATGGCAGTCGGCACAGCGCTGAAATTTGGTGATATGGAACCCGAGCTCGCCGCTGGCATTCTTCTTGTTGTTGTTCTTCTCATGGCACCCTTCGCATTTCATGAGAGCGTGTTTTCCTTTCAACGGAAACCTCGTCGTGTCGTGGTCGAACACTTTTTTCGTTACCGTGTGAAAGTCTTCGGTTGAGTGGCATGAGGCGCATTCCTGTTTGAACTTTCCTTTGTGCGGGTCGGCATGACACGACCGGCAGGAAGCGAATTCCATATGAACATACCGGACGGTTTTGAACTCGTCGGTCCCGGGTTTGTGGCAGCGCTGGCAATCGACGGATTTGTGTTTTCCCGTCAGCGGATAGCTGGACTGATCGTGCGAGAACTTCGGCGCGGGCTTCCACTTTTCGGTATCGTGGCACGCCGAGCATTCTTTTCCTTCAAACTGACCGCGGTGCTTGTCCTCATGGCACGTACTGCAGCGCGGCGACAATCCCAAATAAGTACGGTTCTTTCGCCCGTCCGATAGCGTGAGGATATCCTCGGCTGCAAGCGTTTTTTTCGTATGGCACTGCCGGCATCCGATGGTCCGATGTTTCCCGTCGAGAGTGAATCCCACCGTCGCGTGATCGAACGCCGTGGTATCGAACCGGATGATCTGGAATTTCCTTCCATGATGCTCTTTGTGACATTCCTCGCACAGCTTCGCGCTGACCGTTGCGTGAAAACCCTCCTTTGCTTTCACCCTCGAATCGATCTCCGCGTGACAGCTCAAACATCTGTCATTGGAGAGCGATTTTCCAACCGTATGGCAGGCGGTGCAGTTTTCCACCCCTTCCCAGCGTGCGTGGCCCGCGATCAACTCGCCGGGGGAAATTTGCGCGGCGGCTAAACTCAACGGAATGCTTGTGCTCAGGAAAAGAAAAAAGAGAGCCCGGTTCATTCCGGTCTTCCCGGCGCTGCCTGATGACGCATCGACAAACAAACGCAACGATAATTTTCTGCGAGATTGATGTTGTTCATTGCCAGACCCAGGTATAACCGAATGCGACAGCAACGCCGATATGAATGACGAGGATGGCAAACATCACGAGCGAAAAGGGGAGATGGACGACGTGCCAATAATGAAATAGACGCTGGACCTTTTCCAGCAGAAGGATGCGCTGGCGGAGGAGAATGCGCTCGTTGACGACATGGAGGAGATCCCTGGACGAATGCATGTCGATCGAGTAATGATGAACGATGCCGCGAATCCGTTGCATTCGCCCGAAACGCGAAAAATCCGACCGAAGCATCATCCAGAGAAACTTCATCAAACCGGCCTTCTCCACTTCGGAATCATGAATGCCGATGGTGTCAATCGAATGAAGGAATTCCTCCGGCACGTGGAATTGCGTCCGGAGTGATTCCGTCAGCCGGACGCGTTCTGCATCGAGCTCTTTCATCGATAGCTCATGTCCCTCGATGTTTTTCGGGATGTGCTGATAGAGGTACCTTCCGATGAACCCGCTGAATACGACAGCGGTCATGCTCCAGAACGCGACCGCCACCAGGCCGCCGAATTTGAATGTGGTGTGGTAAACGACAAGCACCGGCCCAAGCAGGCAGAGAAAAATATGGAACTCGAGGAAGTATTTGATCTTTCCGAGGTTGACTAACGTCCTCATCCGTTTGCGCGATGAATAGGTCGCCACGCCGACGATGATCATCGCCGTTCCTACGACCCCGTAGCCGTGGCTTTCCCTGCCACTGGGCTTCAAGAGCTCGTAACGCGGATGAAACGGGCGCTGGTCGAGCGAAGAAAGGTAGTAGTCGTTATTGCGGAGCCAGATCGCAATCGCTGCGCTGATGGCTGAGATAAAAAGAAAGAAGACAAAGATCCTGTGGGAAAAACCGTTCACGGGTGAACACAAGAGTTGTGAGAAAATCGTCGCTAGAGATCGATGAGGCCTCCGTGGTTGTTAGGAATATAGTGAATTCACCCCGCCGAATGAAGCACCAGCGGTGAAACGTTTTTCAGCGTTAAAGCGGATGAAAACGCGCTCGAATGCCTTGGCCGAGGATGTTGTTTCGGGACTGGCTTCGTCCATCGCTGCGTGCCGATCAAATCCGAGGTGATAGATTCGGCAAGCCGTGCCTTCAATGAAATCACCCGATCTCCCTCCGCTGGCTCCAATTTTATATTTTTTTTATGGCTGCTAGATGAATTAGACAACTGCAGCGGAGCATTTATTCCTTTTTTTGAAGAAGTGTAAAACTTTTCAACACTGTTCGTGACCCGGAACACGAAAATGTTTTCATAACGATTCATTTTCTTGACATTATGCGTCAAAGAAAGTACAATATAACGTAAGCCGTTTGCCATCCATCTCAACGTTTACAATTATTTCCGGGGCTCCAGCGCCGTGTTGTATCTTCGGGGCCATTCCTTGATCGCCTTTGCCGATGTTCGCGGAATTTCTTGTTGCATAATGTTTGGCTAACCAAACGTATTTTTTAATGTATCGAAAGGAAGTTTGTTCGATGAAAACATTTTTTCTTTTTTTGGCCCTCCTCGCTTTCAGCATTGCGCCGTCGTGGGCACAAACGCCCATCACCCTCACCTCGTCTACCCTGCTCAATCTCTTCGGTGCAGGAAAGTCGCAGAAAAGTATCAGCGCGGGGGACACCACTTCCGGAACGATGAACGTCGGGACCGCCGAGACTTCGTCCGCCCAATCCTGGACATTGCCGTCTGTAACGTTCGTCGACACCTCGGTCTCGGTGAACCAGGCGCCTTCCTCGACGCCGTTTGGCGGAGACTTTCCGTCGGCCACGAACGCGACGGTGTCGAGCGTCTCCGATTCCAGCGGCACGATAAGCGTTACCTCCTACTTCCGCATTGTTCCCGATTCCTTCCTCACCCTCGGCGGGACGGAATCTGTGCATGAAGGGGCATTCGATACCACGTTTGTGAAGAAGACCAACACGCTGATTGCGCTCCTTCCTATCGTTCTGGGAACAGTCACGAAATCGGCGGACACGATATCGACCGGAGCAAGTTCCTCCGAGATCCAGACGACAACTTCTACCTTCGATGCCTACGGCAGCATTACGATTCCCGGCGGAACCTTCTCATGCCTGCGAGAGACGAACGTGCTCGTCATCCAGTTTGTCGGGTCCGGAGGATCCATCCCCAACGATACGTTGATATCGTTCACCTGGTACACGGGAGAGGGACATCAAGCGAACGTCAGCGCAAAATTCAACAACCAGACCTCGGGGTCGATACCGGTGAAAAACATCAATTTTACCGAGGTCGTGAACACGGCCGTGTTCGTAGCGGAAAAGCCGGCGGGCGTTGTCAGCACGTTCTCGCTTGCGCAAAATTACCCGAACCCGTTCAACCCTTCGACGAACATTTCGTACACCGTCCCCTCGCACCAGTTTGTTTCGTTGCAGGTGTATGATGTGCTGGGCAGGAAAGTTGCCACGCTCGTCAACGAGACCAAAGATGCGGGAACATACTCTGTCCGTTTCGATGCATCGAGTTTGCCGAGCGGTGTGTACCTCTACAGGCTCCAGGCAGGAAGTTATTCGGAAACGAAGAAGTTGCTGTTGATGAAATAGACGCAGGCGATCCTCAAAACAAAACAGCCCTCGGGAAGTTGCGAGGGCTGTTTTGTTCTTGTTCGTCCCGGCGTTACGAGGATGCCGCGGACCCTCCGCTTTCTTTCTTTGCCCGTATCCTTCTCAATTCCTCTCCATATAATTTTTCGGAACACTCGGGGCACAACCCGTGGGTCATGACGGCCTCGGAGTGTTCACTGATGTATTGCGCGACGTCGTTCCAGAATCCCTTGTCGTCGCGGATCTTTTTGCAGTTCGCACAAATTGGGATCAGGCCGTGAAGCATTTTGATGTTCACCAGCGCTTCATCGATCCGCCGCTTCAGATCTTCTTCTCTCTTTAAGATCTGCCTGACACGAATCCGAAAGATCCCGAGGATGACCGAGATCAGAACAACGAAGGCGAAAAAATTGAACAGCCCCGTTTGCCAGAAGTGAGGAAGGATCGTGAACCGGAGCGATGCGTCGCGCGTGCTCCAGACCCCGTCGCTGTTCGCAGCGAGGACACGGAAGATATACGTTCCGGGGGCGAGGTTCGTGTACATGACCTCGTGCCGGCTTCCCCCGTCGATCCATTTTTTATCGAACCCTTCCAAAGAATACCGGTACCGCATGGCGGGGGGATTAATATAACTGAGGCCCGCGTATTCGAACTGGATGGATGCGACACCGGGGTCAAATTCGGCGCCGTTGGATGCCTGCTGACGCTGACCGTTCACAACGATGGATTCGATGTGCACCTGGGGCGCAGGCAACTTCTGTTTTCGTTCCCGCGGATTGTATCCGACCAGTCCTTTTAAGCTGACGAACCAGAGAGTTCCATCGGCAGTTTTGGCGGAACACGTCTGCAGCCCTCCGCCGAATTCGATCGTTTGCAGCCCGTCGTGCGACTCGATCGACGTCCCCTCGCACCGTGCCGCACGCCCTTCGGCAACATCGATGATCGAATGCGCCGGAGCGCCGAACAATCCACGGTTGGTCGACATCCAGATCGTGGTGTCATCCGCCGGAATGATCGTGTTGACGTAATTGTCGATCAATCCGTTGTCGGTGGTGAACGATCCCCAGCGCCCGTTCTTGTAGATGCTAAGCCCCCCTCCTTCAGTTCCCGCCCAAATCTCTCCCCCCGTCCCCTCGTACAAACAGAGGATCGTATTGCTCGTGACGCCGCTGTCTTTTGTGAAAAAGGAGATCTTGTTGTTCGAGAGAAGGCCGACGCCGTTAGCGTCCGAGCCGATCCAGAGGTTGTGGTCTCTGTCCTCGAGCAGATAATTGACGGAAAAGCTTGACGGCATTCCTTCGATCTTTTTGGGGGAATTGTTCTTCAGCGTGAAGAGGCCTTCTCCTCCGATCCAGATCGTCCCGGTGTGATCCTGCAAAAGCGCGTACACGTTCGAGAACGGCCGGCCGTCAGGCATCATTATTTCGGTTGTTGTGCCGGCTGATCTCCTGAACAATCCATCCTCGCAGCCGACCCATAAGCTCCCGTCATGGGTGTCCAACAGGGAACTGATGGTTGCCGATGCCAGTTTTTTCGGCATCGGGGGAACGACAATTTTTCCCCCGACGATGCAGCGCAGCCCGTGTTCCCTTGTTCCCAGCCACATTTCGCCGCCGCGCAGCAAGACAGCCCAGACCTGCGAGGAAATCTCATTGCTGATCGGCTGCAGATACCGGACCGCGCTGCGCCGGAAGCGATGCAGCCCGTCCCCCGAGGTTCCGAACCAGAGACTCCCTTCGTTGTCGTATGCGATCGAGAGGATGCGAAGGGGAGGACTGGAAACATTCGCAATGCATTGCTTCACTGAAGCGCCGTCATAAAAGTACAGCCCCTTGTCGAAACAGCCGACCCAGACGCCCCCGTGCGGGTCATTGCACATCGCGGTGACATCGGCATGCTGTAATTCAGCCCCCTCGGGGAGCGGAACGAACTTGTTTTTCAAGAGACGATAAAGTCCGTCCTGGAGCGTCCCGATAAGAAGAGCGCCGTTCGGCGCCCGGTCGATCGAGAGGACCTGGGATCCGGGCATTCCCTGCCGTGAATCGTACCATACCGTTGAATCGCCTATGATGTGGACCAGGGCGCCTTGTTCACCGAGCCAGAGCGTTCCGTCCAGGTCCGCAAATGCCGCGCGCGACGAAGTCAGCGGCCTCGAGGAAACGACCGGGCTCCATTGGTTCCCGTCGTTCTTCCAGACGCCGAGGCCTGGGATGGCGGCCCAAAGGGTGCGGCCGGTTCCCGCGCAAAGGACGCGCACCCCCCCGACGCTCAGACTGTCCGTGAGTTTGCTTGCAGCGATGATTCCGTCGCGATAAGAGATCAAGCCGCCGTGGTCGGTTCCGACCCACAGCGAGCTGTCGCCGGCAACGGCAAGCCGCCGGACGAATTCGTTCACCATTTGCGGAGTGTTGTAGCGGTCGAATGTCTTGAAGGAGACCCCGTCGAAACGAACAAGGCCCAGTTGTGTTCCAAGCCAGAGATAACCGTCCGGCGTCTGAGCGATGGCAGTGATGATATTCTGCGGGAGCCCGTGCTCTGTTGTCCACGATTCGTGGATGTACGATTTGAATTCGCCGGTGAGGTCCCAGTGTTCCGAAGGAAGGACTTGCGCAAAAAGGGTTGAACTCCCCGTAAAGATGAAAATGGCCGCCGCGAATATCCAGCTGCATTTTCTCAGACCCGCAAATCGATCGCAGGAGGTCCGCATTGGCACTCCTCCACTCCGGCCGTACAATGATTCTTCCCCTTCGATAGGGGACTCGCCCTAAGATAGGGAATTTTGGGATTACATCAAAAAGCTTTCTGCAGACACGGAGACTATCATGTTGAATGTCGGCGATTTTTCTTGTCAGGGATCCTCTCAGCAGTTTGCAGATGTTCTGAATTGACGGCCATTCACATCCGAACTTTTGTTTTTCGGTTGTTGTTATTCTGGTTGTCGCAGCTTTGCAGATAGTCAGGCTATCAATCAATCTCGTGAAAGGATAAGTCATGAACCTGTTTCAACGCGCCGCTTCGACCCGGGCTTCCAGCGCGGCAATATTGATCCGCTTTGCCGTAGGACTGATTTTTTTCACGCAGGGCATCTTGAAATTCATCGACCCCAAACTCGGCGTCCTTCGGTTTACGAAAATAGGATTTCCTTCTCCCGAATTCATGGCCCACTTTGTCGGAACCTTCGAGATCATCTGCGGAGCGGCGGTGATACTCGGCCTCTTCACCCGGCTTGCAAGCATTCCGCTCCTCATTATCATGCTGATGGCCATTGCGACGACAAAAATTCCCGAGTTGTTTCGGCCGGAGCAGGGCTTCTGGTTCATGGTCAGCGATGCCAAAACCGACTATGCAATGCTGCTGAGCGTGACCTATCTCCTTATCGTCGGTGCCGGCGCATGGTCGCTTGATATCCGATTTTTTCCGGGCGGGGAGCAGAACGTGAAACAGGGAGGAGCGTAGAACCGGCTTCCTGAAAATTATTTCGGGGGAGTATTGATCTTCTCCGACGAAGAGATGAGCGATAAACCACGGGATGACGTTGCTGAAGGGAAGGATGCTCGCGCCGTCTCAATGATCAGGAAAAACCTCGAACGTTTCATCCGGTTCGCTCTTTTCGATTAGCGGGCAGGCGGTCGACAAAATTGCAGCAGCCACGCTCTCGCTTCGATATCGTTTGAAAACGATCTCATCGGTATCGGCGGCGGCTTGAGCTTGAAAAGGAGTTTCATGATGAATTGTGCCAGCCCCGGTTTGGATACCATGGCCATGGCGGTATAAACGTTCGGCAGCTGCTCGGTAGAAAATCGCTGCGTCTCTTTGTCGGGGACCGGAGAATTGCTCAGATAGATCAACAGCGGCGCCTTCTTTCCGCCGGTGATCCGTTTGACCAGCGCGACATTCTCCGTGATGTTCCTTATCGTACGCCTCGGACTTTTTGAGAGAGAGTAGAGAATCCCCGCTTCATCCATCCAATAATCGGCTATTTCCCCTTCAACGATCTTTGTCCCTTCCGGCGGTTTAATCTGCTGAGTCGTCATCGTTCTCGGCGCATTGATTCAAGCGATGGAGGATCGTTACAGTTTTTGCAGCTCTTTGAGCAAGGCGAATCCTTCCGGCCAATCGCCGAGCCCGCTGGCGGAATTGATGTGTCCGGCATTTTGGATGATCACCAGACGGCTGTTCCATGCATGAGCATATTCCCGCGCCCGCTCGAGTGCGACGAATCTATCATCGGTACTGGCGGCAACGATCGATCGAAAAGGGAGGGGGACCAGCGGCATCGGACTAAAACCCGTGGGTCCCGCGGGGTAGTTAGGTCCGTCCGGGTCGCTCGGCCCGACAAGGAGCGCTCCTTGTATACGGCGGAGGTTCGCCGGCGCCGCGCGCTGAACCCAGTGAGCAACGAGAGCGCAGGCGGAGCTGTGTCCCACCAAAACGATCGGCCCCGGCGTCGAAGAGATTGTCTCGTCCAGCCGTTTGACCCAATCGGCGCACCGGGGGGCTTCCCACTCATCCTGCTGAACTCTTATAAAAGAAGGATCGAGTTTTTCCCAACGAGTTTGCCAGTGTTCAGGGCCGGAATTTGAAATTCCCGGGAGGATAAGGGTCGTCGCCATTATTGATGATTCATCGCGAGAATTGCCTTTATCATCTGTTGATAGGTCCACGTGTTCCCGCGTCGAAAGAACTCGTACGTCTTGTCCCAGTCGGGGCCCTTTCCCCAACCGACCATCGTGGAAATGATGCGGGTCCTTCCGTTCCCCTCGCTTTTCAGCCGGATGATCTCCTGCAAGTTACCATCTTCCCGCCGAACGCTCTCGGCAAAATTATTGTTGAGGATGACCTTCAGCGTGATCATTTCACCCTCGAGGTAATTGATGACGGGGAGATGAATTGTTCCCGAGTCTTTGACCGTTTTAGATGAATCGTAATTTGTGAGGATCACGCCGCCGGTTCTCAGGTCAAGAACAACGACCGGCGCGATCCACTTCCGTAACCCCTCTTCTGTGCTGAACAGCTTCCACGCTTCCGGCCGTGAAATGGGAGCGACGATTTCAAGCTGAAGCACCCGTTCGCCGGTCTGGGTAACGTATGACGTGTTCTCAACGGTCTGCCCCAGACCATAGGAAAAAGAAAAGAGGAGGAGGGCTGCAAGAAATGTTTTCATGGTTCGTTTTAGTCACACAAGTGAATGCCGAGCCATTGCAGGGCTTCGGGGTGGTCCCTGAAGACGCCGACAGACGGCACGTTCTTTTCCGTCAGCGATCGGTACATGCGCGCCTTGCCGAACACGAGATGCCTGGAAACAAGAATTGCGAGCTTGAACGACACGAGCTTTAACGCATGTTTTTCATCTATCTGAATCATCGGACAAGCTCCCTTCGGAGAGACCTGGATGTCCTTGACTCCGCGGACGTCGGACAGCCCGCACATGCCGGCTTCGAACGGATGGTGGTTCATCACTTTCCGCTTATGCTCGAGCTGATCTTTTTCGGTCAACGCGCCGGCCGCGGTGGTTCGGACAATCACAACTTGTTTGTCGATGATGTTCGATGTCGGCATCTCAATTCTTGGGCGGCTCGTCGATGGCTGTCGGCAACATTGCTGGGGCGGCGCATGCACCTTAAGAAATATTTTGAACAGTTGCAAGGGGGGATTTCGTCGACAAATTCTTTTGCTCCGCAGAATAAATTTCTCTAATTTCAGAATGAACTGGTCATAGGTTTGCATGATTGAGTACAGAATTCGCGTCAGCCGCCGGTCGCGCTCCGTTCGGCTTTCGGTTTCTCATTATTCCGGCGTCGTTGTCACCGTCCCTTCGGGGTTCGATACGTCCGAAGTCCCCGGGATCATTCTCCGCAAGGAAGAATGGATCAAGAGGTCGATCGAAAAGATCAGGTCGTCTGCGCCGGCGCGACAGATTCCTGCGCGCGTGGACCTTCGGAGCATCGGACGCAGCTTTGCTCTGGAAGTTCACGCGAGCCCTCGCGGAAGGAGCTTGCTCGTCGAAGAAAACGATGTCCTGAAGCTGTTTGTCAACCCGCACAATAAAAGATTTCCCTTTGCCCTTTTGAGGAAATGGGTGCGAAAGAAATCTAAGGAGATCCTTATTCCATGGCTGGAGCGGGTGAGCAGAGACCACGGGTTGCCCTATAATAGTTGCGCTATTCGATCCCAGCGAACGCGATGGGGGAGTTGTTCCGCGAAAAAGAATATCAGCCTGAACAGCGCCCTTCTTTTCCTCTCCCCCGAGCTTGTGGGCTACCTGATGATCCACGAATTGTGCCACACGGTGGAAATGAATCATTCCAAAAAATTTTGGGAGCTTGTGGAGAGACATTGCACGGGATCCCGGCGCCTTGACAAGGAGCTGACATCCGCCGCAAAGTCGATGGAGTGGTGGCTCCGATAGATGGATTTCATCATCAGGAATTCGCGGAAGTGGGGAAAGCGGGCTGCGTACTCCGAGCCACCTGGCTAATTTATCTTATCATGAGGGCGAATTGCAGGCCAAATCTTCCTATTTTTGGTAAGCCTGAGCGTAAATTTCAACAAAATGAACCGATTCAAAAGGCACGATTTTTGTAATTTGTTCTCTCTATATATAGTTTCCTCCGAATTGTGCGGTCGATGAAGTGAAGCGGGCGGGGGAAAAGCACACGTGAAGACCTCCAGATTCGAAACTGATGACGGAGGCTTTTTTGTCCTGGACGGGTGTTGTTCGTGCGGAATCGAACGGTACACCAAAGAAACATCATTGAGAAATGGATGAGAAATTTCTTTTCACTTCCCGAACTTGGCGACAAAGAATCGACGGCGAAGGCGCAAATATTTTTTAAGCTGGTCAGCGGAACTGCGCTGATCGTGACTTTGATCCTTGCCGTTGAGCTTTTCGTTCTGCCGGAGAATTTCATGAGGTGGGTCTATATTGCCGTTGCCGTAGACCTTGTAGCCATCGTGCTGATCGCCTTAAATAGAAAAGGATTCATCGTATTGGCATCCCACCTGTTCGCGGGGTTCATCCTAACGATGATCTTTGTTCTGGCATGGTCTGCAGGCGGCATCAGAGCTCCGGCGATTCAGGAGGTACCGGTCATCGTTCTCGGCGCCGGTCTCATGCTTGGCTGGAAGAAAGGGGCCTACTACGCTGCCGCGGCTGCTGCGGCGAGCGCAGGTCTGGTGCTCGCTGAGCGCGCCGGGTATTTACCCCCCGCTGCGGTTGTACCGACTTCGACAAGCGTTCTGGTGAATTCGGTCCTGCAAGTTGCTCTTCTTGTTCTGCTTCAATACCTCATCGTGGGAAATCTCAACAAAACTCTCAGCGAAGCAAAAGAAGAAGTCAGCCGCCGCACGAAAGCTGAAGAGGCATGGAAAGAAAGCGAATCGCGATTCCAGGGCTTCATCGAACAAGCACCGGTTGCGATTATCGTTTCGAGAGGGGGAAAAGGTGTGTATGTCAACAAAAAATTCGCGGAGATGATGGGATTGAAAAGCGTTGAGGAGGCCGTCGGTCGCCCTATCATCGAATATTACGCGCCGCAGCGGAGAAAGGAACGAGAAGAGCGGACACGCCAGCGTCTGATTGGTCATCCCGTTTCCTCGGAGTTCGAGTCCATCGGCCTCAGAACCGACGGTACGCAGTTTCCCGTCCAGGTGTCCGTTGCGAAACACCAACTCCGGGATGGAGAAGTGTACATTGCCTTCGTCGTCGACATCAGCGAACGAACGAAAACGGAAGAGAAACTGCGATTCGAACGCATGCTTCTCCGCACGCTCATCGATAATATTCCCGACTCGATTTATTCCAAAGATATTCTCGGCCGAAAGACACTGGCCAATGATGCCGAGGTGCGGAACCTTCGGATGAATTCGGAAGCGGACATCATTGGGAAGACCGACTACGACTTTTACCCGAAAGAACTCGCCGACGGATTTACTGCCGATGATCAACGGGTGCTCCTCACGGGGCAGGCGGTGTTGAACAGGGAAGAATTTATTCTGGATGAAAAGGGGGAGAAGCGATGGCTGTTGACCTCCAAGCTGCCGCTGAAGGACGTGGAAGGGCGGATCATCGGACTGGCCGGAATAGGACATGACAATACCGAACATCGGCGTGCCGAGGACCAGCTTCGAAAGCTCTCGCTTGCCATAGAACAGAGTCAGGCTTCTGTCATCATCACCGATATCCGGGGAACCATCGAGTACGTGAATCCCAAGTTTACTCAGGTCACCGGCTACACGCTGGAAGATGTCTTGGGGAAGAATCCGCGGATTCTCAAGTCGGGTGAAACGTCGGACGAACAATACAGGAAAATGTGGGAAACGATCTCTGCGGGCAAAGCGTGGAGGGGGGAGTTCCACAACAGGAAAAAGAACGGGGAGCTTTTCTGGGAAATGGCGTCGATCTCGCCCGTCAAGGACCAGGACAACCTGATCATCAATTTTGTAGCCGTCAAAGAAGACATTACCGAACGGAAACAAGTGGATGAGGCGCTGCGCAATGCGCAAAAACTTGAGAGCATTGGAACGCTCGCCGGGGGGATTGCGCACGACTTCAACAACCTCCTCAACGCAATTCTTGGGCAATCGACTCTCGCCATCAACAAGCTGCCGAAGGAAAACCCGGCAAAGAGTCACATTGAAAAAACGATCAAGGCGGCGGAGCGGGCGGCCGACCTTACGCGGCATCTTCTTGCATACTCGGGCAAAGGGAAGTTCATCACGGAAGAGATCGATGTCAATCGGCTCGTCAATGAGAACGTTCAGATTCTTGAAATCTCGGTCCCTAAAAGCGTTCGGCTGCGGTATGACCTTTGCGTTCCTTCCCCGCACATTAAGGGCGATGTAGCGCAGATCCAGCAGGTCATTATGAACCTTATCATCAACGCCGGAGAGGCGATAACCCCCAACCCCGGTATCATCACCGTCCGTTCAAGATGCATCGGACTTTCCGAAAATGATATCGCCTATTGGAAGTATACGAACACCCCGTTAGTCGCCGGCACATACGCTTCTCTTCAAGTCATCGATACTGGGCAAGGCATGAAGCCGGAGGTGTTGGCGCGCATTTTCGACCCATTCTTTACGACGAAGTTTACGGGGAGAGGCCTCGGCCTTGCCGCTGTTCTGGGAATTGTGCGGGGACATAATGGAGGGCTGCGCATCGAAAGTAAGGAGGGAAAAGGAACGGAGTTTGAAGTGGTCTTTCCCCTGATTCAAGCCACACCGTCGATTGGGCAAAAGCCTATGAAAGCCGCTGCCGTTGTCAATGGAACGGGAAAAACCGTTCTCATCATCGACGATGAACCCTCGGTGCTGGAGTTGTTGAACGATGTCTTCAGCGATGCCAGTTTTAAAGTGATGGAAGCATCGAATCCCGTTGAAGGTATCGATCTTTACCGTCGCAATGAGCACGCCGTCGATCTGGTCGTGCTCGACTATTCAATGCCAGGCATGGACGGAAAAGCTGCATTTGAGGAGCTGGTAAGAATCAACAAGGACGTCGTAGTGATACTTTGTTCCGGTTACACCGAAGAAGAGATACGGTCGACGTTTGACGGCGTTCGTCCCCGCGCATTTGTGCAAAAGCCCTATAAACCGAGCCAGTTTCTTGGCACCGTTGCGAAAATTCTGAAGATCGACGGATACTCCGCCGGGTAATGTTGCGGTCTGAGAATTTCCACTCTGGCTCCCAAACTCAGAATTGGAGCAGCTTCGTCAACTTGCCTTTAGGCTGAGGAGATCGGGAATGAGAGAGCCCTTGCCCCCACGCTTCGAATGCCTAACCGTGCCACTCCCCCCTTTCCTTGACTCTCACACCGAATCCCGCTACATTTCTCCATAAGAGCATTCGATCGCTCTTTGGGCGGGAGACCGGAGCGCGCCGATGACGGCCGCCGGTTTGTAGGAACCGCCTTTGTTTCCCTTCTTTTCTCAAGAGACCAAAAGTTTCTGCGCCGACATTCCGCCGTTTGCAGTTCGGCGCCGTGGACGTTAAGAATGCTTGCGCCATCGTTCACTACTCTATGAGGAGACCATGAAACGCTTTACACCCGTCCTCTCAGTCATTGCCGCCGTATGCGCATTTATCTTCATCCTCAATTCTTCTCAGGGAAAAAAGAACCCGCGGGAGGATGAGGAACTACTGGAATCGGTTGTCGGCGTCGGGGACAATCCGGATGCGGCCTACCAGTTTCGTTACGCGATCCTGGCCGGCAAAGAACGGGATATCGATCTGCGGGGATTTCGCAAGGATGCCGTGGTCTACTCAAAGCAGCATTCAGTTCCGGCGAAGAACCTGATGAAAGTAACGACGCCATTTTGGTCGGCTCTCGGTCCCGGGAATATCGGCGGCAGAGTCAGGTCGATCGTCATCGATCCGCTCAACAGCAGCATCATTCTTGCAGGGTCGGTTTCGGGCGGGATCTGGAAAACGACCGACGGGGGCGCATCATGGTCGCCAAAGACCGACGGACAGGATAATCTTGCAATAAGCTCGATGGTCGTCGACCCGACAAACGACAGCGTGGTCTACGCTGGCACCGGTGAGGGATGGTCCAACGTGGACGCTGTTTACGGCGGAGGGATCTTCAAGTCGACCGATTTCGGGGAGACATGGACGCTGCTTTCAAGCACGAGTTCGTCTGCAAGCTTCGGCGACGTGATGAAGCTGGCCGCCGATTCGTCCGGAAATATTTATGCCGCAACGAAGAACTACCGCTACGGTTACGGTCCAACGACATATACTGCGAACGGCGGACTGTATAAGACCACCAATGGCGGCACGTCGTGGACGGAGATCAGCTCGGCCACTTTTTCAACGAATTATTTCAATCCGACCGACGTCCTTCCGATTTCGTCGTCAATCATTTTGTATGCGGTCAACGCGAACGGTTCCACATTGGGCGGGATTTACCGCACCACCAACGGCGGCACAAACTGGAGCCTTGTTGCCTCGAACCTGCCGACGTCGAACTACGGAAGGATCGCTCTCGCTCAGAACCCCGATACCGCAAACATCGTGTTCGCGGTTTTTGAATCTCTCGATGAATCGTCCTCCGGCGACGGAGGGTTGAAAGGGATCTATAAATCCACCGACGCTGGAGCAACTTGGAATCAGCTCGGAACGCCTCCGAAAATCAACTCGACCAGCGGCAGGTCGTATCTCAGCACCCAGGGATGGTACGACAACGTTATTGCCGTCGACCCGAACAACACCAGCAATATCTATGTCGCCGGAGTCGACATGATGAAATCGACGAACGGAGGGGCGACCTGGTCGCAGCTGACCTTTTGGAATTCCTATTATGGAACGCCGGTCGTTCACGCGGACCATCATGCGATCGTGTTCGACAAAAGCCATTCGGGGACCATTTATGACGGAGACGACGGCGGCATCTACAAAACCACCAACAGCGGGGGAGCGTGGACCGACATCAACAACGGTCTGGAGATCACGCAGTTTTACGGCGGTGCAACTTACAGATCGGGCTCGACCTACTACGGCGGTGCCCAGGACAACGGCCACATGAAGTATGGCGGATCGGGAACATCATGGACAGAAGTTTACGGCGGCGACGGCGGCTATGCCGCGCAGGATCAAACGAACAGCTCCGTCGCGTACGAGGAGTACGTTTATCTTTCGATCAGCAAAACCACGGACGGAGGGGGGACATGGAACAGCTGCGTGAGCGGGCTATCGGACGCTAACAGCAGTTCGAAGTGCCTCTTCATCGCTCCGTTCGCATTGGACGGGCAGAACTCCGCCGTTCTGATCGCCGGATCAAATTGCGTGTGGGTAACATCGAATTCAGCGGGGAGCTGGACCCAATCGAGCAACGTTCTTTCGTCCGGCTATGAAGTAAGCGCTGTGACGATTGCCGGCTCGTCGGCGAATTATCTCGGGTTCGCCGGAACGACGGACGGACGGGTCTTTAAGTGCACAAGCCTCGACCCGTCGTCCGGGATCGATACGTGGACGGAAATTACTCCTTCCGGAAATAACGGCGGTTTCGTACGACGCATTGTTGTTGATACAAACAATACGAACCAACTCTATGTTACGTACGGCGGCTACAATACGAGCGGAACACTGGCATCGCGGCATGTCTGGTCCTCGACCAATCAGGGCTCGACCTGGACCGACATTTCCGGAAACCTGCCGAACGTTCCGGTCCATTCTCTCGTTATCAACCCTGTCTCTTCGACGACGCTTTATGTAGGGACCGAAACCGGAGTCTATTCGACGACGAACGGGGGGAGTACCTGGTCGTCGTTCAATTCCGGGATGGCGTCGTACGTTCCCACGGACGAGCTGGTGTTGCAGAAGAGCACGAACACCCTGTTTGCCTTCACCCACGGACGCAGTGCCTGGATCGGTTCCGGGGGAGAGCTTCCGGTGGAACTCTCTGCCTTTAACGTATCGCCGCAGCAATCCTCTGCCGTCTTAAAATGGAGGACGGAAACCGAGTTCAATAATTACGGCTTCGACGTCGAGCGTTCTTCCGTTTCCACTCTTCAAAGCCAGACGGCGAGCCCGAGCCCCGGTCAGTGGACGCGCCTCGGATTTGTTCAGGGAGCAGGGACAAGTTCCGCCCCGATTGAGTATTCGTTTACCGATGCCAACGTTCCCGCCGGAAAATATTCGTACCGCCTCAAACAAATAAACCGGGACGGTACATTTCAATATTCTGAGGCGGTGGACGCAACGATTGCCTCGGCCCCGTCAACGTTTGCACTGTATCAGAATTACCCCAATCCGTTCAACCCATCGACGACAATTCGCTACAGCATTCCCGGCAAAAGCAAGGTGAGGATCGACATCACAAATGCGATCGGCCAGCAGATTGCCGTGCTCGATAATGACGAAGAAGATCCGGGGGATCACCAGGTTGAGTGGCGCGCGAACGTTGCGTCCGGCATCTATTTCTACCGCATCAATGCCGAGAGCGTCGACGATCCGGGAAACAGATTTGTTGAAGTGAAAAAAATGCTGCTCGTCAAATGACGAATGACAAGCGCCCCATGGCGAATGTCAGAGCTCCCCGGGACTCTGGCATGTTACAGTTCCTCGTTCGAAGCGTTTTGGCAAGAGTTCTCTCGTTCCCAATCTCGGATTGGGAACGGAGTGAACGCTTCAGCCGAAAAACGAGTTGCCGGAGCGAGAAGGGAATTGCTCAAACTGCAACACTGCAGGATTCTGTGTAGTGTCTCAGTTTGAATTTTGCCAGACCCGTCTTCTTTCTCTGTAGCCAGAGAAAGAAGCAAAGTCCCGCTTTACGGGATCCCGCCTTTCATAGTTTTGGAAAGCGGGAAGAGCCTCTCGGAATCGGAACCCTCGCGATGCTTTCCTTCGCACATGCCCAAGAAAACGGCCCCTCATGTCAACTCACAGCTTGCCGTTTTCTTAACGCGCGCATCGCGCCCAACGCACATACCCGCCGATTCCTCGCTTGAAATTTCACCAGCTTTTTGATTGCGTTTCGAAATCGTCGGGTGCGAGCAGAGGGAAGGATTCAATCGAAGGGTTCCAATTTCGGTGCAAAAATTCCATATGATGATGTTCGAAAAACTTGTTCGCACCGAAATTGGCGGGGGTGCGGCTGGGATTGAATCCGCGCGTTACGATTTTCCCCGAAGGGATCCTT